>NZ_JAWXXJ010000022.1:0-56115 GCF_034335085.1 Acutalibacter caecimuris
TTGAGAGGGGGTGGGGGATCAGGCGGGTTGGGGAGAGAGGTGGGGCCTTGGGAGGGCGGGGCTTTGGCGGGATGAAGTGCAGGGGCGCTTGGGGGAGGGCGTGGGGTAGCTGGCGGGGAGGGGAGGGTGGTTCTTGAGAGAGGATGGGGAGATCAGGCGGGGTAGGGGCAAGGTGGCTTGAGAGGGGTTAGGCGAGGGCGCGGTAGAGGAAGGTGACGATGGCGGCGCGGTCGCAGGAGGCGGTGGAGCCGAAGGTGGTGGCGGAGGTGCCTGCCGCGATGTGGTTCTCCTGGGCCCAGAGCACGGCGTTGTAGTAGTAGGCGCCGGGCTTTACGTCCTGGAAGGGGCTGGCGGCGCCGGTGGGCTGGGGGGCGCCCATCGCCCGGTGGAGGAAGGTGACCACCTGGGCCCGGCTACAGGATTCTTGCACACCGAAGGTGGTGGCGGTGGTGCCCTGGGTGATGCCGGTTTCGTAGGCCCAGAGCACGGCGTCATAGTAGTAGGCGCCGGGGGCGGCGTCGGTGAAGGGGCAATGGGTGGACTGGGGCTTTGGCTGGCCCATGGCCCGCCAGAGGAAGGTGACGACCTGCTCGCGGCTACAGCGGGTGGCCGGGGAGAAGGTGTTGGCGGTGGTGCCGTAGGCAATCCCCTCTGCTATGGCCCACTGGACAGGGTCCGCGTAGTAATCGTCCTGGAACACATCCCGGAACCCGCCTACCGTGGGCCGGGCAAAGGGGTCCTCGCCGGGGGCCAGTTTCCAGCCCCGGTAGAGGGTCCAGTACGGCTTGCCGCCGATGGTTTTCTTCTCTACCATAGCGTAGAAGGAGCCCTGGTCCTCCACCGGGCCGGAGGGGTCATGGCCATGGCTGGACCAGTCGCAGACCACCTCCAGCCGGGAGCCGGTGGCCCGCTACCGGGTGATGCGGATGGTATCGCCCATAGCAAGGCCCGCGGGCTCATCGCCGGAGATATAGCCGTTTTTCACGGTGAGGCCCAAGCCGGTGGGGCTGATGACCCCTTTATTGGCGGCGGCTTTGGCCAACATATCCTCCCAGGCGGCCGCGGGCCAGTTGAGGATGTTGGTGCAGAGCCATTGGGCGTCTTGGACGGACACCCTTTTTTTGCCGGACTGGGTGTAGGACGCCTTGATGCCGTAGGACTCCAGCCGCAGGCCGCTGAGCATATAGAAGATGCTGCTGCCCAGGACTTTGGCGTAGCCGCAGTAGCCGGTACCGGCGCCGTCCAGGTGCTCGTAGTCATACTTGGCGCCGTTGTAGTCATAGAGGGTGGCGGCGCTGATGAGGCGGTTGAGGAACCCTTCCAGGGAGTCCACCTCCTGGGAGCCGGGGACGGCGGCCAGGGCGGTGAAGGGTAGGGCGGACAGGAGCAGGCACAGGGCCAGCAGGGTGGGGACGATCCTCTTTTTCAACATGGTTATCCTCCTTGGGGATATATAATAAGGTATGGGCCCATTATAGCACAGGGGGAGGGCGGTTTGCAAGCTTGGCAGGGGTGGGGGCGGTTTGCGCGGCCCGCGGGGGCCAGCAAGGGGGTTTTTCCGCTTGCTAATGGGCGGGAAACGTGCTATAATGCCTGTACGCGACCTTTATCTTTACTATGCAATAGGAGCTGACCGGATGATCCTCAAATCGTTAGAATTGCAGGGCTTTAAGACATTCCCCGATAAGACGACCCTTACCTTTCAGCGGGGGGTGACCTCTGTGGTGGGGCCCAACGGAAGCGGGAAAAGCAACATCAGCGACGCCATGCGCTGGGTGCTGGGGGAGCAGTCGCTGCGTACCCTGCGGTGCTCGAAAATGGAGGATGTGATCTTTGGGGGCACCCCCCAGCGCCGGGCCCTGGGCTTTGCGGAAGTGACGCTGACCATTGACAACAGCGACCGGGCCCTGCCCTTTGACAACGACCAGGTGGCCATCACTCGGCGGTACTACCGCTCCGGCGAGAGCGAGTACCTGATCAACAAAAGCACGGTGCGGCTGCGGGACATCAACGAACTGTTTATGGACACGGGGCTGGGCCGGGACGGGTACTCCATCATCGGGCAGGGGAAGATAGACAGCATTGTGGCCGCCCGCAGCGAGGACAGGCGGGAGATCTTTGAGGAGGCGGCGGGGATCTCCCGGTACCGGTACCGCAAGGAGGAGGCCCAG
Source organism: Acutalibacter caecimuris (assembly GCF_034335085.1). Classification (NCBI taxonomy): domain Bacteria; kingdom Bacillati; phylum Bacillota; class Clostridia; order Eubacteriales; family Acutalibacteraceae; genus Acutalibacter; species Acutalibacter caecimuris. The sequence continues at coordinate 2,172 of NZ_JAWXXJ010000022.1, forward strand.
CGGCGGCTGGGGAAGGCCGAAGAGAACCTGGTGCGGCTGCGGGACATCCTCTCGGAACTGGAGAGCCGGGTGGGGCCCCTGAAGGAGCAGGCGGAGAAGGCCCAGCAGTTTATTGCCTATGACGGGGAGAAACGGGGGCTGGAGATCGGCATTTGGGTGGCCAACCTGGACCGGGCGTCCCAGGCCCTGCGGGAGCACCAGGAGAAGATCGGCACGGCCAGGGCCCAGCATGAGGCCATAGAGGAGGAGATAGGGGAACTGGGCCGGCTGGCCGAGGAGAACGCCAGGGAGATCAACCGCTGCACCGGCGAGATGGACGCGGCCCGGACCGAGGCCGGGGCCCTGGACGAGCAGGCCCTGCGGGCCGAAGGGGAGATCGGGGTATTGCACAGCGAGCTTGCCCACAACCGGCAGGACGCCCAGCGGTTGCAGGGGCAGGTGGACGCGGCCAGGCAATCTGCCGGGGACACGGCCAGGGAAATGGAGGAGCGGCGGGCGGCCATTGCCCGGCAGGAGGGGCGGATTGCCCACAGCCGGGAGGAACTGGCGGGCTTTACCGCCCGGCTGGAGGAACTGCGGCAGGGGGCCGATGAGGCCACCCGGCAGTTGGAACAGGCCGCGGCCAGGCTGGCCGGGGTGCAAGCCAGCCTGGCGGAGGAGCGGGTGCGGATTAGCGCGGCGGGTTCCTCGATGGAGGAGATACAGCGGCGGGCCGGGGCCGTGGAGGACAGCGTGCGGGAGGCCGGGCAGCGCCGGGAGGCACTGGAGCAGGAATGCGCCCAACTGGCGGATATGCTGGATGAGAGCGGGGAGCGGATTGCGGCCGGGGAGAACGCCGTGAAGGGCTGGCAGATGCGGCTGGAAAGCCGGAAAAAGCGGGTGCAGGCGGCGAAGGACCAGTGGGACAGGCTGACCCTGGACGCCAACGAGCAACTGCGCCGGGCCCGGCTTTTGGAGGACCTGGAACGGAACCTGGAGGGCTTTGGCCAGAGCGTGAAGGTGGTGATGAAGGAGGCCCAGCGGGGGATGCTGAAGGGCATTTGCGGGCCGGTGACCCGGCTGCTGACCGTGCCGCCCCCCTACGCCGTGGCCCTGGAAACGGCCCTGGGCGCGGCCATGCAGAACATCGTGACCGAAACGGAGGGGGACGCCAAGGCGGCCATCAGCCTGCTGAAAGAGCGGGACAAGGGGCGGGCCACCTTTTTGCCCCTGAGCAACGTGAAGGGCCGGCCCCTGGACCCCAGGGAGATGGAGGGGGCACCCGGCTTTGTGGGCGTGGCGGCCAGCCTGTGCGGCTGCGAGCCCCGCTTTGCCGGGGTACGGGACTCTTTGCTGGGGCGGGTGGCCGTGGCGGAGGACCTGGACAGCGCGGTGGCCATTGCCCGGCGTACCGGCTACCGCTACCGGGTGGTGAGCCTGGACGGGCAGGTGGTCAACGCCGGGGGCTCGCTGACAGGGGGCGCGCGGGTGAAGAACTCGGGGCTGCTGAGCCGGGCCGGGGAGATACAGCGGGTGAAGGAGAAGGCCGCCGCCTTGCAGGAAGAGGCCGGCCGGGCCGGGGACGCCTACCGGGAGGGCCAGCGGGAACTGGCCGCCTGTGAAGGCGAACTGGGCGCGGCGCAGGGGGAACTGCTGGGCCGGCAGGAGGAGCGGACGAAGATTACCTATGAACTGGCCAGGGCCCAAAAGGAACTGGAGGGGCTGCGGGAAACCCTGGCCGGGCTGGAAGAGGAACGGGCCGGGGCCAGGGCACGGCTGGACGGGCTGGCCGAAACCCAGGCAAAGGCCAGGGAGCGGGCCGGGGCTTTGGAAGAGGAGGCCGCCCGCTGGCAGCAGGAGAGCCAGGCGCTGGCCGGCAGCCGGCAGCAGCAGATGGACCGCTGCGAGGAGATTGGGGAAACCATACAGGCCTTGCGGATGGAGGCCTTCTCCGCCCGGAAAGACCAGGAGGCCCAGCAGGAGGAACTGGCCCGGCTGGAGGCCCGGCAGCGGGACGCCAGCGGGGAGCAGGCAAGGCTGCTGGAGGAGATAGAGGGGCTGCGGGGGAAAGCGGCGGAACTGGAGGAGCAGGCGGCCGGGATGGTTGCCAGGACCCAGGAACTGCGGGCCGCGGCCCAGGAGAAACGCCGGGAGGCGGAAGAAACCGCCCTGCGGCGCACGGAACAAGAGAAGGAGTCGGCCCGGCTGCGGGGGGAGGAGCGGGAGGCCATTGCCCGCCGGGAAAACGCGGGCCGGGAACTGGCCCGGCTACAGGAGCGGTCGGATAATCTGCAAAAAGAGTATGACGGGCTTTTGGGCCGGCTGTGGGAGGAGTATGAACTGACCCGCCGGGAGGCCCAGGAACAGGCCGCGGAGATAGGCGACCTGCCCGGCGCCCAGCGGCGGCTGGCGGAACTGAAAGGGAAGATAAAGGCCCTGGGCCCGGTGAACGTGGGCGCTGTGGTGGAGTACCAGGAGGTTGCCCAGCGGTACGGGTTTTTGAACGGGCAGGTGGGAGACGCGGAAAAGGCCAAGGCCGAACTGCTGGGGCTGATTGACAGCCTGACCGGGCAGATGCGGGAACTGTTTACGGAGCGCTTTGCCCTGATCAACGAGAACTTTGGGAGGATCTTCCGGGAGCTGTTTGGGGGCGGGGGCGCGGAGTTGAGTTTTTCGGACCCGGCGGATGTGCTGGGGTCTGGCATTGAGATAAAGGTGCACCCGCCGGGGAAGATCGTGACCCATATCGAGAGCCTTTCCGGCGGGGAAAAGGCGCTGGTGGCTATTTCCATCTACTTTGCCATTATGCGGGTGAACCCGCCGCCCTTTTGCGTGCTGGACGAGATAGAGGCCGCCCTGGACGACGTGAACGTGACCCGCTTTGCCCAGTACCTGCGGCGGATGACGGGGAAGAGCCAGTTTATTGCCATTACCCACCGCCGGGGCACCATGGAGGGCAGCGATATGCTGTACGGCGTGACCATGCAGGACCAGGGCATTAGCAAGCTGCTGGCCCTTAGGACGGAAGAAGCGGCGGAGTTTGGGACGTAGCAAGGAAAAGGAGAGTTGACATGGGCATATTCGACAAAATACGGCAGGGGCTGAAAAGGACCAGGGAGAGCATCAGCGGGCAGATCAGCCAGATGGTGCACTCGTTTACCAAGATTGACGAGGAACTGTTTGAGGAACTGGAAGAGCTGTTGATTATGGGCGACGTGGGCATGGACACCGCGGCCTTTATTACCGGGGAACTGCGCCGGCATATCAAGGAAAAGGGCATGACCGACCCCGGACTGATTATGGGGGAATTGCAGGGCATTGTGGCGGAACTGTTGCAGGGGGACTGCACCCTGCACATGGGCACTAAGCCCTCGGTGGTGCTGGTGATTGGGGTGAACGGCGTGGGCAAGACCACGGCCATTGGCAAAATGGCGGCCATGCTGAAGGCCCAGGGGAAGTCGGTGGTGCTGGGGGCGGCGGATACCTTCCGGGCGGCGGCCATTGAGCAACTGGAGGTGTGGGCCCAGCGGGCCGGGGTGCCCCTTGTGAAACACGGCGAGGGGGCCGACCCGGCGGCGGTGGTCTTTGACACCATTGCCGCGGCAAAGGCAAGGGGCTGCGACGTGGTGATTTGCGACACGGCGGGGCGGCTGCACAACAAGAAAAACCTGATGGACGAACTGTCGAAGATTTCCAGGGTGATAGACCGGGAACTGCCCGGCTGCGACCGGGAAAACCTGCTGGTGCTGGACGCCGCTACCGGCCAGAACGGGGTGAACCAGGCCAGGGAGTTTATGCACGCGGCGGCCATTACGGGCATTGTGCTGACCAAACTGGACGGCACCCCCAAGGGCGGGGTTGTGCTGCCCATTAAGCGGGAACTGGGCCTGCCGGTGAAGTTTATTGGGGTGGGGGAGCAGATAGACGACTTGCAGCCCTTTGACCCGGCGGCTTTTGCGGCGGGGCTGTTTAACATGGAGGAGCCCGAACCCCAGGCAGAGCCCCAGGAGGCGGCAGGGCCAGAGCCTCAGCCGGAAAAGGCGGTACAGGCGGCCCAGGAGCCGGAAGGGCCGGAGGAGAAACACCGGCGGTTTAGGGAATTTGCCCAGGGGCTGATGGGGCAGATGGACCGGGGGGAGGATCCCCGGCCGCTGCTGCCGGAACTGGCCCGGTGGCGGGATGACAGCGGGCTGGACCGGGACGACCAGCGGCTGGTGCGCAACCTGCTGCTGACAGTGGAGAACTGGAAGGGCTGAAGGCCGGACGGGCATTGGGAAGAAGAGAAATAACAGGAGAAAGAAAGGGGAGACCGTTATGAAATTTGTGATAGCGACCCATAATAAGGGCAAGCTGGTGGAATTTAGGCGGCTGCTGGAGCCCATGGGCATAGAGGCGGTGCTGCTGGATATCTCGGAGCCGGAAGAAACGGGGGCCACCTTTGCGGAGAACGCGTACATCAAAGCGGCGGCGGCCTGCCGGGAAACGGGGCTGCCGGCGGTGGCGGACGACTCCGGGCTGTGCGTGGACTACCTGGGCGGCGCGCCAGGGATTTACTCGGCCCGGTTTGCGCAGCCCGGCAAGCGGCGGTTGACGGTGCTGGAAAAGTTGCGGGGCGTGCCCGCGGAGCAGCGGGGGGCCCATTTTGTCAGCGCGGTGTGCTGTGTGTTCCCCAACGGCGACCGGGTGGAGGCGGAGGGGAAGTGCTTTGGGCGCATCGGCCTGGAGAGCCGGGGGGAGAACGGCTTTGGGTATGACTCGATTTTTGAGCAGGACGGGGTGACTTTTGGGGAACTGAGCGCCCAGGAGAAGGACGCCCGCAGCCACCGGGGCCACGCCTTTGCGGCCTTTGAGGGGAAACTGCGGGCGTACCTGGAAGGCCACCCGGAACCCTAAAAAGGGGAGAGGGGGGCGCGAAGGGCGGTGGGGTGGGCGGGTGGGGCGATGCCGCTTACTGGGTGGGGCTGCCCACGCGCCACCTTACCGCCTGTGCGGCCTTGGCAAGGAGATGCCGGGGGGACGAAACTATTAAGCAGAAACGAGGGACAGAATTGACCAGTAAACAGCGGGCGTATTTGCGCTCTTTAGCGGTGGAGCAGGACACGATATTACACGTAGGCAAGGCCGGGCTGGGGCCGGAGGTGTTCCGGCAGGCGGACGAGGCCCTGGAAAAGCGGGAACTGATTAAGGGGCGTATTTTGCCGGACACCTGCCCGGAAACGCCCAGGGACGCGGCGGAGAAGATCGCCCAGGCTACCCGCAGCCAGGTGGTACAGGTGATTGGCAGCCGGTTTGTACTGTACAGGCCCCGACGCAAGGACCCGAAGATCGTGCTGCCCAGGCCATGAGGACGGCGGTTTACGGCGGGACCTTTGACCCGATCCACCGGGGGCATTTGCATATTTTGGAAGAGTTTATGGGGCGGCTGGGGCTGGAGCGGGCGCTGCTGATACCGGCTGGGCTGCCTCCCCATAAGCAGGTAAGGCATTTGGCCCGGCCGGAGGAACGGGCTGCCATGTGTGAGATAGCGGCCCAAAGCCTGCCAGGGCAGGTGGAGGTGTGCCGCATGGAACTGGAGCGGCCGGGCAAAAGCTTTACCGCCGACACCCTGGCGGCGCTGGAGGTATTGTACCCGGCGGACACCTTTTACCTGCTGATGGGGGAGGATATGTTCCTAACGGTGGACAGGTGGCACGACGCGGGGGGGATTTTCCGCCGGGCGGTGCTGTGCGCCTCGCCCCGCAGCGGGGAGGGGCTAGCACGCCTGCGGCACAAGCAGCGGGAACTGGAAAAGCTGGGGGCCCGGTGCGCGGTGGAGGATATCCCTTTTTGGGATATATCTTCTACCAGCGTACGGGCTTTGGCCAGGGAGGGGGCGGACATTGCCGCCCTGGTGCCGGCGGGGGTGGCGGATTATATCGCCGCCCACCGGCTGTACGGGGCGGGCCCGGATCAGGTAAAAGGGAGGCGGATGGATTGACCTATCAGGACTATGCGGAAGAGGTGAAAAAGCACCTGACGGAAGGGCGCTTTTACCACAGCCAGTGCGTAGCGGCGTGCGCTGCCCGGCTGGCCGGGCAATACGGCGCGGATGTGGAAAAGGCCCGGCTGGCGGGCATCCTCCACGATATTATGAAGGACACGGCGCCGGAAGGGCAGTTGAAAATCATAGAGAAATATGGTATTATGCTGACAGAGGCCCAGCGGCGCAATACCAAGCTGTGGCACGCGGTGTCCGGCGCGGCCTATGTGGAGTATGTGCTGGGCCTGGGCGACCGGGAGATATTGGACGCCATTGCCTGCCATACCGGGGGCAAGGCTGGGATGGGCCTTTTGGACAAGGTGCTGTTTGTGGCGGACTATATCTCCGCCGACCGGGATTACCCCGGCGTGGAGGGGCTGCGGCAGCTAAGTGCCAGCAGCCTGGAGGCGGTCATCATAGAGGGCATTGCCTTTACCATACCGGAACGGATGGGGCAGCGGCTGACGCTGGAGCCCCGGTCCATAGAGGCCTATAATGAGGCCCTTTGGACGCTGGAGGAGAGGAAGGGGAAAGCGTAGGCGGGGCGCGGTTTTAAGCGGCCCCTGCGCCCCTTGTGCCGCCTCTGGGCGGGAGGTATAGGAAACACACTTGAAAATCGGCAGACACTGATTTTCAAGCTGGGCGGCTGTGCCGTCTGGTTCAAAAGAGGCCCCGACCCGGCAGGGCGCCCGGCTATAGGCCGTGAACTATATTTGGGAAAGGAACGTGGCGTATGAACGCGTATGAACTGGCAAAACAGGCGGCCCGGCTGCTGGACAGCAAAAAGGCCGAGAACATCAGCGTGATAAAAATTGACGAGATCTCCAGCCTGGCGGACTATTTTGTGATTGCCACAGGCAGGGGGAGCACCCATGTGCGCTCCCTCTCGGACGAGCTGGAACAGAAACTGAAGGAGCAGGGCGTGGCCCCGGCCAGGGTGGAAGGGTACCGCTCGGACAGTTGGATACTGCTGGATTACACCGAGGTGGTGGTGCATATGTTTACCCAGGAGGCCAGGGATTTTTATGACCTGGACCGGCTGTGGGTGGACGGGGCCAAGGTGGACTGGCAGGATAAAGGGGAGGCTTAGGCCGCCATGGTGGCCAAAAGGCAAGAGGAACTGCTGGAAAGCTTTTTGTGTGGGCTGGAGCCGGAACAGGCCGCGGTGTACCGGGAACTGGCCCGCTACCTGGAGGGGATGGGCTATAGCCCCAAAAAGCAGCGGTCGGCCATTGTGTTTAAGTGCCCCTGGCATGGGAAACAGTTGGCCAAGCTGGGGTTTGACAAGAAGGGGGCACCCTTTTTTGCCCTGCGCTTTTCCGCCTGCCGGGGGTATTCCCGGCGGTTTGAGGAGATTGTAAAGGCGGCGGTGAGCAAGGAGAAACACCGGGAGCCCGCCTGCATGGGGGCGGACCCGGAAAACTTTTGCAAGGGCCCGGCGGAACAGCGGGTGTATACCTATGTTTTCCCAGGTGGGGAGAGGCGCTGCCTGTGCGGCGCGAAGGCCCTGGCGATACCGGGCCTTGGCAGGGAGGATGTGCCGGAGGTAGAACGCCTGATGGAGGAGGAACACCGCTTTTTGATGCAGTATGAGGCGCAGCCACAGGCTGCGGCCGGCAGGGACGAAATTTAAACCGCAAGGCCGGCGGCCGCGCGGGAAAGGATGATGTAAAGTGAAATATGACCATAGGGCTGTGGAGCCCAAATGGCAGCGGGCATGGGAAGAGGCAGGTGTGTTCCATGCGGAGGAAAAATCGGCGAAACCTAAGTTTTACGCTTTGATCGAGTTCCCGTACCCTTCGGCGCAGGGGCTGCACGTGGGGCACCCCAGGCCCTACACCGCCCTGGACGTGGTGGCCCGCAAGCGCCGGATGCAGGGCTATAATGTGCTGTACCCCATTGGCTGGGACGCCTTTGGCCTGCCCGCGGAGAACTATGCCATTAAGAACCATGTGCACCCGGAGGGCATCACCCGGCAGAACATTGCCAATTTTACCCGGCAGATCAAGGCGCTGGGCATCTCCTTTGACTGGAGCCGGGAGATATGCACCATTGACCCGGACTACTACAAGTGGACCCAGTGGATTTTTTTGCAACTGTACAAGCATGGGCTGGCCTATAAAAAGGAAATGAACGTGAACTGGTGCACCAGTTGCAAGTGCGTGCTGGCCAACGAGGAAGTGGTGAACGGCGTTTGCGAGCGCTGCGGCAGCGAGGTGGTGCACAAGGACAAGAGCCAGTGGATGCTGAAGATTACCGCCTATGCCCAGCGGCTGATTGACGACCTGGATACGGTGGACTACCCGGAACGGGTGAAGGCCCAACAGAAGAACTGGATCGGCCGTTCTACCGGGGCGGAGGTGGATTTTGACACCTCGGCCGGGGACAAGCTGACCATTTACACCACCCGGCCGGACACCCTATATGGGGCCACCTATATGGTCGTTTCGCCGGAGCACCCCTATATAGAGAAATGGGCCGGGCGGCTGGCCAATCTGGAGGCGGTGCGGGCCTACCAGGCCCAGGCGGCGCGGAAGTCTGACTTTGAGCGCACGGAGATGCAGAAGGACAAGACCGGCGTAAGGCTGGAGGGCGTGACGGCCATCAACCCGGTTACAGGGCGGGAGATACCCATCTTCATCAGCGACTATGTGCTGGTAAGCTACGGTACCGGGGCCATTATGGCTGTGCCTGCCCATGACAGCAGGGACTGGGACTTTGCCAGGAAGTTCGGGCTGCCGGTTATCGAGGTGGTACAGGGGGGCCATGTAGAGGAGGCCGCCTTTACCGACTGCGAAACCGGCGTGATGGTGAACTCCGGCATATTGGACGGCCTGCGCGTGGAAGAGGCCAAGGAAAAGATAACGGCCTATTTGGAGGAGAAAGGCATCGGCCACGCCAAGGTGAACTATAAGCTGCGGGACTGGGTGTTCTCCCGGCAGCGGTACTGGGGGGAGCCCATCCCCATGGTGTACTGCGAAAAGTGCGGCTGGCAGCCTATCCCGGAGAGTGAACTGCCCTTGCGGCTGCCCCAGGTGGACAGCTATGAGCCTACGGACACGGGGGAATCCCCTTTGGCCAAGATGACGGACTGGGTGAACACCACCTGCCCCTGCTGCGGCGGCCCTGCCCAGCGGGAAACGGACACCATGCCCCAGTGGGCCGGGTCCTCCTGGTACTTTTTGCGGTATATGGACCCCCACAACCCGGACGCGCTGGCCGGCAAGGAGGCGCTGGCGTACTGGTCGCCCATTGACTGGTATAACGGGGGTATGGAGCACACCACCCTACATCTGCTGTACAGCCGGTTCTGGCACAAGTTTTTGTACGACATAGGCGTGGTGCCTACGGCCGAGCCCTATGGCAAGCGCACCAGCCATGGGATGATTTTGGGCTTTAACCCCCACAACTTCCAGAACCTGCCGGAAGAGGAGCAGGCCCGGATGGTGGCGGAGCATGGCAGCGAACAGGCGGCCCAGGCGGCGCTGGTGGAGAAATACGGCGAGATGGCCAGCCACCCCATTGTGAAGATGAGCAAATCGCTGAACAATGTGATCAACCCGGACGTGATTGTGGAGGAGTATGGCGCGGACACCATGCGCCTGTACGAGATGTTTGTGGGGGACTTTGAGAAGGCCGCCCCCTGGAGCACCGCCGGGGTGAAGGGCTGCCGGCGGCTGGTGGACCGCTACTGGAATTTGCAGGAAAACCTGCTGGACAGCGAAGAGGTGCGCCCGGCGCTGGAAACCGCCTTGCACCGGGCCATCAAGAAGGTGGGCGAGGACACGGAGAACCTGAAGTTCAACACGGCCATTGCCACGTTGATGGCCTTGATGAACGAGGTGGCGGCCCAGCAGGGCATTACCAGGGGGGAGTTGCGGGTGTTTACCCTGCTGCTGAACCCCTTTGCCCCCCACATTACCGAGGAGGTGTGGGCGGCCTGCGGCCTGGGGGAGGGCCTGGCCTGTGCGCAGCCCTGGCCCCAGTATGACGAGGCCAAGACCCAGGAGAGCACCGTGGAGATTGTGGTGCAGATAAAGGGAAAGGTGCGGGCACGGCTGAACGTGCCGGTGGGCATCACCAAAGAGGAGGCCATTGCCGCGGCCAAGGCCGAGGCGCGCATTGCCGGGGAGATCGCCGGGAAGGATATAGTGAAGGAGATCTACGTGCCGGGCAAGCTGGTGAACCTGGTGACGAAGTAGGGCGGCCGCTGGCCGGCCGGTACAGAGGAAAGCGCCGGGGCAAAGGCCCTGGCGCTTTTTTGCGGCTGGGGGTATGGCGGGGCTACCGGCCGGTGTGGGCGGCGCGGGTGCGGGCGATGAGGGCGCGTTCCTCCTCGCTGAGCAGGCCGATGTGGGAGATGCCCTGCCCCACCTTTTTGGGCGCGCGCTTGCGGGCGGTTTCCAACTGGGTGAACTGCTCGGGGTAGAGGAAACACTCTGCCGGCAGGCCGAAAACGGCGGCCAGCACCTTGAGGGTGGGGATGTCCGGCGCGGTGTGGCCGGACTCGTAGTAGGTATAGGCGGAGCGGGAAATGCCCAGCGCGGCGGCCACGGACTTTTGGGTAAACCCGCAGGCCAGCCGTACGGCCCGCAGCATTTTTCGAAGATCGGCATAGTATTCCGACATGATCTGCCCCCCTTTGAAAAAGAATATGTCAACATTTATAACATAAATCATAACATATTAATAGTTGCCTTTCAAGCATAAAATATGTTTGCGAGGTGATAGTGCATGAAAAATGATGATCTGATCATCCACCCCAAACGGGCCAAAGGGGAGGACGGGTACAGGGTATTTTCCATCCGCATACGGGAGGAACTGGTGGAACAACTGGAGGAGATTACCGCCAAGACCTGCCGCAGCCGGAATGAGCTGATTGGGAAGTTTATCGAGTACGCCCTGGAGCACTGCCAGGTGCTGGAGGACGGCCAGAAAGGGCGGCAGGCGGCCGGGGGAGAGGAAGAAGGGGAGGGGCCGGGCGCGGAGTAGGGGGGAATTTTCGGCCGGGCGCGCTTGACATTCGCCCTGGGGATTGCTATAATTTTCTTGATTCCGTTTAGCGCCCGGCCTGTTTGGCGGGCTACCGACCGGGAGATGCGCCCCCCACGGGCAGGGACCGCCGGGGACGCGGACTTTTAAGAAAGGAAGTGCGCGATGAAAGAACACAGAAAGGGTTTGGTGATATGGCTGGTGGTGGTGGCTGTTTTGCTGGCCGGCGCGCTGCTGGCAGGCACCCAGGCCCGGCCGGAGGGCGTGCAGGAGGCTATGCGGGACGCGGTGCTGCATAGCGAGAACCGTATCGCTCTTTTTGGGGGGAAAACCGTGAGCCCCGGGCTGGTTTCCGCCTTTATTGTGACGGCTGTACTGCTGGCCGCCGCTGCCTGTATACGGCTATTTGCCATCCCAAAGTTCCGGTTTTCGCCGGGGAAGCTTCAGCTAGCGCTGGAGGAGGCGGTGGGACTGTTCGACCGTATGGCCAAAAGCAACAGCCCCCACCGAAACGGCTTTTTGGGGGCTTACATTTTTGCCGCCGGGGCCTACATTTTTGTGGGTACGCTGTTTGAACTGCTGGGTTTGCAGGTGGTGGGGGTGAAAGGGCATCCCATCACCCTGCCGGCACCGCTTTCGGACGTGAACGCCGCTATTGGGCTGGGGGTGCTCTCTTACCTGGTGATCCTTTCCGGGGGGATTGCGGCCAACGGCATAAAGGGCGTGGGAAAGACGCTAAAGGAGTTCTCCCTGCCGATCTCCATGAGTTTTAGGCTGTTTGGCGCGCTGCTGAGCGGGCTGCTGGTGACAGAACTGGTTTACTACTTTGTGAACCTGAGCTTTGTGCTGCCGGTGGTGGTAGGGGTGATGTTCACCCTTTTGCACGCGCTGATACAGGCCTATGTGCTGACCATGCTGGTATCGCTGTACTACGGCGAGGTTTCGGAGCGGACCCATAAGGGTTAAGGCCGCCGGCCCGGGGCCTGGCGGTATTTTGTGCGCCTGTTTTATGTCTGCTTTATTTTCCCCGGTTATGCGGGGGCCATTCAGGAGGTTATTCATCATGAGAAAAATTGCCCGTCATAGAAGGTTGATCTGCGCGCTGGTTTTGGCGCTGTTTACTGTTTTGATGCTGGCCGTGCCCGCCTACGCCGCTGCCGCGGAGGGCGGGGAGCCCGCCGCTGTGGCCGCGGACGGCGGCATTGGCGCCAAGGCCCTGGCCGCCGGTATTGCGGTGGGCGTGGCCGCTGCCGGCGGCGCCGTGGGCATGGGCCTGGCCACCGGCAAGGCGGTGGAGGGCATCTCACGCCAGCCGGAGGCCGAAGGGAAAATACGCACCTCGCTGATGCTGGGCCTGGTGTTTATTGAAACGGCGATCATCTACGCGCTGCTGGTGGTCATTTTGATCATCTTTGTACTGTAAGGCAGGTGGGAAACGTGGGAGTACCATTGAACATCGACTGGCAGCAGATTTTGCTGCACTGGCTGAACTTGGCGATTTTGGTAGGCGGGCTGTATTTTTTGCTGTTTAAGCCCGTGAAGGCCTTTATTGCCAAGCGGGAGGAGCATTACCGGGAACTGGATGCGGACGCCCAGGCCAAGCTGGACGAGGCCCAGCGGGTGAAGGAGGAGTACCAGGCCAAAATGGCCGGCGCTGAGGAAGAGCTGCGGATGGCCCGTATTCGGGCCCAGCAGGCCGTGCAGAAATCTACCGAAGAGGAACTGCAGGAGGCCAGGGCCAAGGCCGCGGAGATTATACAGGAGGCCAGGGCCCAGGCGGAACATAGCCGGGAGCGGGCCGTGAAGGAGTCTCAGCGGGAACTGAAAAAGCTGGCGGCCCAAGCGGCGGAAAAGCTGGCCTTCCACCCCGGCGAGGACCCCTTTGACCAGTTTTTGAACCTGGCGGAGGGAGGCGGCAAACATGAGGGCCGATAGAGGGCACCTGCGGGCCGTGCTGCGCAGCGCCAAGGAGCCGAGCCCGGAGCAACTGCGCCGGTTTAGCGCTTTTTTGGAAAAGACCTACCAGCGGGAGATACCCATCCACTGGGAGAAGGACGAGGCCCTGCGCACCGGTTTCCGGTTGCAGGCGGGGTCGGATATATACGACTGGACGCCCCACGGGCTGGCCCGGCAGTTTGAGGACCACCTGCGGGGGGTGACCCCCGGCCAGGAGGACATTATGCCCCTGATGCGGGAGGCCGTGCGGGACTGGAGCCCGGCCATTGCGCCGGAGGAGATTGGCGAAGTGCTGACCGTGGACGGGGACATTGCCACCGTGGGCGGCCTGGACCATGCCCAGTATGGGGAGATCTTGCAGTTTGAGTCCGGCGTGAAGGGCATGGTGATGGACCTGCGGCCCGACGACCTGTGCTGTATCATCTTCGGCGACGGGGAGGAGATCAGCGCGGGGAGCATGGTGCGCCGTAGCCTGAAAACCGCCGGTATGCGGGTGGGCGACAACTTTTTGGGCCGGGTGGTGGACGCCCTGGGCGTGCCCATTGACGGCCTGGGCCCGGTAGAGGTGGAAACCCACCGGCCCATAGAGGCCCCCGCCCCGGGGATTTTGGAGCGGCAGCCGGTGAACGAGCCCATGGAAACCGGGCTTTTGGCCATTGACTCTATGTTCCCCATTGGCAGGGGACAGCGGGAGCTGATCATCGGTGACAGGCAGACCGGCAAGACGGCCATTGCGCTGGACACCATCCTGAACCAGAAGGGCAAAAACGTGGTGTGCGTGTACGTGGCCATCGGCCAGAAAACCAGCTCGGTGGCCCAGATGGTGGAAAACCTGCGCCGCCGGGGGGCTATGGAGTACACCACGGTGGTCAGCGCCCCGGCGGGGGCCTCGGCGGCCTTGCAGTACATTGCGCCCTATGCGGGCTGCGCGTTGGCCGAGCATTTTATGTACCAGGGCCGGGATGTGCTGATTGTGTACGACGACCTTTCCAAACACGCCATTGCCTACCGGGCCCTGAGCCTGCTGTTGGAGCGCTCGCCGGGCCGGGAAGCCTACCCGGGGGATGTGTTCTACCTGCATTCCCGGCTGTTGGAGCGTGCGGCGCACCTCTCGGACGAACTGGGGGGCGGCAGCATGACGGCCCTGCCCATTGTGGAAACCCAGGCGGGGGACGTGTCGGCGTATATCCCCACCAATATTATCTCGATTACCGACGGGCAGATTTTTTTGGAGAGCGACCTGTTCTTTGCCGGCCAGCGGCCGGCGGTGAACGTGGGGCTTTCGGTTTCCAGGGTGGGCGGCGACGCCCAGACCAAGGCCATGAAGGCCGCGGCGGGCACCCTGCGCCTGGAGCTGGCCCAGTACCGGGAGATGGAGGTGTTTACCCAGTTTTCCAGCGACCTGGACGAGGCTACCAAGCGGCAGCTAAGCTATGGGCAGGGGCTGATGCGCCTGCTGCGCCAGCGCCAGTACGCCCCCTTGGCCCACCATGCCCAGGTGGCGGTGCTGGTGGCCGCTATGGGCCATATGATGCAGGATGTGCCTTTGGAGGAGCTGGACAGTTTTAAGGACCAACTGGTGGCCTATGTGGAGCGCCGCGCCCCGGATATGTGCCACAAGCTGGACGTGACCTGCCGCCTGACCGAGGACGACCGGACGGATATTATGGGGCTGGCAGCCAGCTTTTTAACAGAGTACAACGCCGCCGGAAAGCGTGGTGGCTGATATGGCCGGTACCAAAGAGATTAAGACCCATATGGAGAGTGTGCGGGAAACCAGGAAGATCACCAATGCCATGTACCTGATCGCCTCTACCAAGCTGCGCCGGGCCCGGCTGGACCTGGACAACACCCGCCCCTATTTTGAGGCTTTGCAGGGGGAGATCAAGCGGATATTCCGGGGGGCATGGGATGTGGAGAGCCGGTACTTTTACCCGCCCCAGGGCTCGACGGCCTTGGAGGGCACCTACGGGTGCCTGGTGATTACCGCCGACAAGGGGCTGGCCGGGGCCTATAACCAGAATGCCATTAAAGAGGCCCAGGCCCTGCTGGGGCAGCACCCGGACACGAAACTGTTTGTGGTGGGGGAGTACGGGCGGCGGTTTTTTGACACCCACCGGATCCCCATTGAGCACAGTTTCCTGTACACGGCCCAGAACCCGACCATGATGCGGGCCAGGGAGATCAGCGCCCGGCTTTTGGAGGGCTATGAGCGGGGGGAACTGCAAAAGATCTACGTGGTGTATACGGATATGGAGAGCAGCGTGTCTTTCCAGGCCCACTGTACCCGGCTGCTGCCCTTTCACCGCAAACACTTTACGGACACCGCCCAGCACGAAAAGCAGGTGACAGAACCCTTTGAGTTTTTGCCAAACGCCCAGGCGGTGCTGGACAACATGATACAGAGTTATGTGTCCGGGTTTATTTACAGCGCGCTGATCGACAGCTTTTGCTGCGAACAGAACGCCCGCATGACCGCCATGGACAGCGCCAACCAGAACGCCGAAAAGCTGATGGGCGAACTGGGGTTGCAGTATAACCGGGTGCGGCAGGCGGGCATTACCCAGGAGATCACCGAGATTTCCGCCGGGGCAAAAGCCCAGCGTCAAAAAAAGGAGAGGTGACAGAGTTTTGGAACGAGGGATCATAGTACGCATCTCCGGGCCGGTGGTGGACGTGGAGATCACCGAAGGCGCGCTGCCCCGGCTGCGGGAGGAACTGACCGTGGAGAAAAACGGCGTGGTGCGGGTGATGGAAGTGGCCCAGCACCTGGGCGGCAGCACCGTGCGCTGCGTCATGCTTTCTGCCAGCGAGGGCCTGCAAAGGGGCCTGGCTGTGGACGTGCCCGGGCACACCATACAGGTGCCGGTGGGCCGGGCCACCCTGGGCAGGATGTTCAACGTGCTGGGCCAGCCCATTGACGGACAGGGGCCCATGCCGGCGGGTACGCCGGTGCAGAGCATCTACCGCAAGCCCCCCAGCTTTGAGGAGCAGAGCCCGGCTGTGGAGATACTGGAAACGGGCATTAAGGTGATTGACCTGCTGGAGCCTTACCCCAGAGGGGGGAAGATCGGCCTGTTTGGCGGCGCGGGTGTGGGCAAGACCGTGCTTATCCAGGAGCTGATCCACAATATCGCCATGGAGCACGGCGGGTATTCCATCTTTACCGGCGTGGGCGAGCGCAGCCGGGAGGGCAACGACCTGTGGCGGGAAATGCGGGAGAGCGGCGTTTCGGACAAGACGGCCCTGGTGTTCGGGCAGATGAACGAGAGCCCGGGCGTGCGGATGCGGGTGGCCCTTTCCGGGCTGACCATGGCCGAGCACTTTAGGGACAAGGAGCACAAGGATGTGCTGCTGTTTATTGACAACATCTTCCGTTTTGTGCAGGCGGGCAGCGAGGTTTCTACCCTGCTGGGGCGGATGCCCTCGGCGGTGGGCTACCAGCCCAGCCTGGCCAACGAGATGGGGGAGTTGCAGGAACGGATCACCTCTACCAAGGACGGCTCGGTGACATCGGTACAGGCGGTGTATGTGCCGGCCGACGACCTGACAGACCCGGCTACGGCCACTACCTTTGCCCATTTGGACGCCACCACGGTGCTCAGCCGGAAAATCTCCGAGCAGGGCATTTACCCGGCGGTGGATCCGCTGGCCTCTTCCTCCCGGATTTTGGAGGCGGATGTGGTGGGGGCGGAGCACTACCGCATCGCCCGCAAGGCCCAGGAAATTTTGGAGAAGTATAACGAGTTGCAGGATATTATCGCCATTTTGGGCATGGATGAACTTAGTGAGGCCGACCGCCAGGTGGTGGGCCGGGCCCGGCGGTTGCAGCGGTTCTTTGCCCAGCCCACCCATGTGGCGGAGAAGTTTACCGGCCTGCCGGGTATCTATGTGCCCCTGAAGGACACCCTGGAAAGCTTTGGCAAGCTGGTGGACGGCGAGTTGGACCAGTACCCGGAGGCGGCTTTTTACAATGTAGGCACCTGGCGGGATGTGGTGGAAAAGGCCAAGAAGATAGAGGCGGGTGAGCTGTGATGGAAACCTTTCAGGTACACATTCTGGCGGCGGACCGCACCTTTTACGAGGGGCCCTGCGAGAGCCTGACCATCTCCACCTCGGACGGGGAACTGGGTATTTTGGCCGGGCACAGCCCGATAATCGCCGCGGTGCTGCCGGGGACCCTACGCTATACGGCCCCCGGTGCGGAGCCCCAGACCGCGGCGGTTTCGCCGGGCATGGTGAAGGTGGAGGGAAACGATGTGCTGGTGTTGGTGGACTCGGCCGAGCGGCCGGAGGAAATTGACGCGGCCAGGGCCCAGCGGGAGGCCGACGAGGCCAAGGAGGCCCTGTTGCAGCAGCGCAGCCGGCAGGAACACCAACTGGCCCAGGCGACCCTGGCCCGCGCTTTGAACCGGCTGCGGATCAAGGCATCTACCGCCCATTTGGAGCAGTGAGGAAGAAGAGGACGGAAAAAAGGCCGCGAAACCTTTGTTTCGCGGCCTTTTTATGCTTTTTTACACGGACGGTTTACAGGCCCGCTGGCGGACCGCCTCGTAGAGGAGCACGGAGCCGGCGCAGGCTACGTTAAAGGAACTGGCGGAGCCGGTTTCGGCCATGGGGATGGTGCACAGGGCGTCGCAACTCTGCTTGTAGGCATAGCAGAGGCCGTCGGTTTCGTTGCCCAGCATCAGCAGCACAGGGCCGGTAAGGTCCTGGTGGAAGAGGGGGTGCTCCCGGTGGGCGGTGGTGCCGATGACACGGAAGTTAGGGAACCGCTGCCGCAGCCCGGCCAGGAAGGCGGTGACCTCCCGGCTTTCCGCCTGCACGGCGGGCATCTGGAAAAAGGAGCCCATGGAGGCCGTGACCACCTCCGGGTCGTACAGGTCTACCCCGTGGCCGGTGAGGATGAGCCCGTCGGCCCCAAAGCCGTCGCAGGAGCGCAGCAGGGTGCCCAGGTTCCCCCGGTTGGAGGGGCGGTCGAACAGCACCAGCAGGGGGTTGGGGCGGATGGGCAGGGCCGAGAGGCCGCCGGGGCGCATTTTGACCACGGCCAGCAACTCAGAGGCCTCCTCTTTGCCGCTGAGCTCGTCCATCAGCACAGGGGCAAGGCGGTAGTGGACCCCGGCGGGCACATCCCGCAGCATCCCCCGCGCCCAGCCGGACAGGGGTCTGCCCTGGGCGAACAGGAAGGCTTCGATCTGCCAGCCGTTTTTGACGGCCTGGTTGATGTTCCGCACACCCTCTACAAAGAATGCGCCGTACCGGTGGCGCTTGTTGCGGTTGGTTTTCAGCACCTGGAATTTCTGGAATTCGGCCCCCCGGCTGTGGATATCGCATATGGTCTGCTTCATGGCTGTACCATCCTGTCCTGTCATTCCTGTACGTCGATGAGCACCTTCATGGTGGACTCCCGGTGGGCGTCTATGTACTGGTAGGCCTCCAGATACTGGCGGAAGGGGAACCGCTTGGACAGCAGGGGCAACAGCCGCACCTGCCCCTGGGCTGCCAGCCGGATGGCGGTTTCGTAGTCCTCGCTGCGGTACATCATGGAGGTGTTCAGGTCCAATTCGTGGTCGTTGAGCACGGCCAGGTCGATATGGGCCTGGCCGGCGAACACCGCCACCAGGATAATGGTGCTGCCCTTGCGGGCGTGGGCAATGGCCTGACCCATGGTGGTGTCATTGCCGGCGCAGTCATAGATCACATCGGCCTTATCGGGGCCAAAGCAGGCGAGGAGGGCCTCGCCGAAATCCTGCGCAGCGGTGTTGACGCAGTAGTCGGCACCGCATTCCCGTGCTTTTTCCAGCCGCAGGGGGCTGACATCGGTGATCATCACCCGCCGGGCGCCCATGCCTTTGGCGGCCTGGGCCACCAGAATACCAATGGGCCCGGCCCCCAGCACACAAACATCCTTGCCGCTGATCTCCCCGGCCCGGCGCACCGCGTGGACGGCCACGGCCAGGGGCTCGATCATGGCGCCCTCTACCAGGCTCATGGTATCGGGCAGGGGGGTCACTTTTTGGGCATCGACGGCAAAGTACTGGGAGGCCATGCCGGTGGTCTGGAAACCCATGACCCGCAGGTCCTCGCACAGGTTGTACTTGCCGTTGCGGCAGGGCCAGCATTGGCCGCACACCACCTGGGGCTGTATGGTGACTTTTTGGCCGGGGCTAAGGCCGGTGACAGAGGGCCCCAGCTTTTCAATGATGCCGGAAACCTCGTGGCCCTGGGTGACGGGGTAGCTGGTAAAGGGGTGCTCCCCGTGGTAGACGTGGATATCAGAGCCGCAGACGCCGATCTCCATGATTTTAATGAGCACTTCCCCTGGGCCGGGCTCCGGCGTGGGGACCTGCCGGAACGCAATGGCGCCGGGGGCGGTCATAACCTGTTGGAGCATAAGATGTACCTCCTGACTTTCCGCGGCAGGGGCCGCTGGGTGAATTTTGTAAAGCGAGGTGCTTGTCAGCCAGCTTGCAGGCTCTCCACCCGCGCGTCAATGTAGCCCTGCACCTCGTCCTTGGGGATGCCCAGCGCAGCGGCCAGTTCGCCGAACAACAGCTCTTCGGCCTGCTTGAGAAAGCGCTCGTCTACACTGCCGAATTTCCGTTTCAGCCGCAACTGCGCCCTCTTTTTGCTGCGCAAGGACACGGCCAGAACCATCCAGTCCTGGCAGTCGTGGCTTTTCAGCATGGCGCCGTATTGCTCGGCCAGCGCCCGGTTGGGTTTGCCGCTGGGGAGAGGGCAATCCAGGGTGGGGATCAGCCCAATCAACCGGTCGGCCTCTTCGCGGGAAATGATGGGACGCAAGAACACCTTGTCCGACGCCACAGGGACGGAGATCACACAGGCCTTATACAGCGGCTGCAAAACATAATACAACTGCTGGCCAATGTCTGAAAACGCCTGTTCCTTTATCTCGGCCACCCGGCAGACCCCTGTGCTGCCGTATTGGACCAACTGCCCTACTTGATACATGGCTTACCCCCCTAAATATAGTATTTTTCGCCGTATACGGAGGGGATCTCCGTGGTCCATACGGCCTTATTGCTATTATTATACCATATTTTGAGAGAAAATGTAAGCGAAAAAGCGAAAAAGAAAGTTTTTTTCAAAAATGGGGAATCAGATCCGAAAGATAGTCACCATACGCCGTTGGTGACCCAGTAGGGCAGGATGCCGGTGTCGCTGAGGACGATCATCAGGCGGATCAGCAGGCCGATAAGGGACAGCACGATGCCGGCTACAGCCAGGCCCCGGGTCCTATCGCCCCGGAACCCCAGCGCGGAGGACACCAGGCCCAGGGGCAGCAGCACAAGGCTGGTGTAAAAATACCCCACAATGGAGGCGACAAAGCCCAACACTGTACAGACGTCCATCCATGTAAAGGTTTTATGTTGATAGGGCAGCACAGGCGGCGGTGGAGGCATAGGGGCGCGGGGCACAAAGGCAGGGGGCGGCACAGGGGCGGGCTGGGGCGTGGGCGGGTAGGGGGCAGGCGGCGGGGCCGCTACCCCGGAAACCCCGGCGGCAGTAGGGAAAAGCGCTGCCCCGCACCGTTGGCAGGCAGGGGCGTCCAGCGGGTTTAGCTGGCCGCAGTTTGGGCATGGACGCATAGAGGGCACCTCCTAAAGGTAAAGTACAAAACAAGCAACCAAAGATTGCCAGCAAGGGCCGGGCTTGCGCGGAAACGCTTGCTGTAAAGGCAAAAGCTTTGCGAGATAGAAAGCTGTAAAGGGAAAGCCTTGCTATTGGAGAGGGCTACGGACTAGCCCTGCTTGTGTTCCATCTGGCGGCGGCCTACCAGCAGTAGGGCAAGGCCCACCAGGAACAGCAGGGACAGGCTGATGACCCCTATGGAGTCCCGGCCGGTCAGTTGGGTGAACAGGGCCACCAGCAGGGGGCCGATCACGGCGGCGAATTTGCCGAAGATGTCAAAGAAACCGAAGTATTCGTTGGAGCGCTCGGCGGGGATGAGCTTGCCGAAATGGGAGCGGGAAATGGCTTGGATGCCCCCCTGCACGGTACCCACCAGGAAAGCCATACACCAGAACAGCACCAGCGAAAGCTGTAGGGCTGCCGGGTCGCCGGGGTGGTTTTCAATGTTAAAGCCCATATAGAAACCCACCAAGGTGATGAAAAAGTAGATGCCTACCGCCCCGCAGAGCAGCCGCAGGGCCCCCCAACGGCCTGCCAGCCTGCCGAACAGGATGGAGAAGGGTACGGCCACGATCTGGGTCATCAATAGGGCCAGGATCATGCTGATATTGTCCAGCCCCAGCTTGGAGCCGTAGGAGGTGGACACGGAAATGATGGTGCCCACGCCGTCGATATAGAAGAAATACGCCAGGATAAACAGGAAGATGTGCTTTTGGGAGAAGATATCCTTGGCGGTGTGCAGCAGGTTGGAGAGGGTGGAACGCACCAGCCCCTTTTGCGCCTGGATGTAATGGATTTGCCGGACATTGCGCAGGAAGGGGATACTGAACACAGCCCACCACAGGCTGGTAAGCGCAATAACCAGCTTAAAGGCCAACATATTGTCCATACCCATCACAAACAGGAGGATGATGGACAGGATGAAGGGGATGGTGCTGCCGCCGATGTACCCCATGGCGTACCCCCAGGAGGAAACCCGGTCCATGCGCTCGGTGGTGGTCACATCGGTGAGGAAGGAGTCATAGAACAGGCAGGAGCCGGAGAAACCGATGTGGGAGATTACATAGCCCACCAGCAGCATCCGGTACTCGCTGAACAGGGCGCTGGCCAGGGTGAACAGCACCCCGATGGCCAGAAAGGCCGCGAAAAGCCGCATTTTGTGGCCTTTGTGGTCTGCCAGAGCCCCCAGAACCGGGGCCAGGATGGCCACCACGAAGGTGGAAATGGACGTGCCGTAGGACCAGAGCACCAGGTTATCGGCCCCGTTTGCCTGGCAGACGCTGCCAAAATAAATGGGGAAGATGACCGCCAGGATATTGGTGGCGTACACGGAGTTGGCCCAATCGTACAGGATCCAGCTTTTTTCGGTCTTGGTGAACTTTTTCTCGTTGGTTTTTGCCATGCGGCAACACCCCTTTCCCTTATATGATTACATATTTTGGACAAAAAAGCAAGGGGTGATAAGAATTTTTTATTCAAAAGCCGGTTCTGTTAGCTGGCCTATACAGAATTCCTCCTCCACGCCGGTGAGCAGGACCGGCAGCAGGCGGCCGGAAAGGTCTACGGGGCTTGGCACCCGCACCGGGGTGTAGTTGGCGGTACAGCCCTCATACAGGCCGGGGGCGCAGGGGCGCTCGAAGAGTACCGCCTCCCGGCGGCCCAACTGGCAGGCAAAGAAAGCCTGCCGGGTTTCGCGGGCAACGGCCTGCATCTGGCGGCTGCGGGTTTCTTTTTCGGCGGCGCTGACCTGCTGGGGCAGGCGGTCGGCCACGGTGCCGGGGCGGCGGGAGTAGGCGAACACGTGCACCTTTGCGAAGGCCAGCTCCCGGGCAAAGGCCAGGGAGGCGGCAAACTCCTCCGGGGTTTCGCCGGGAAAGCCCACCATGATGTCGGTGGTAATAGCACAGTTGGGGAAGGCCTCCCGCAGGCGGGTGGCGATCTCCCGGTAATCACCGGCGGTGTAGTGGCGGTTCATGCGCCGGAGGGTGGCGGTGCAGCCGCTTTGCAGGGACAGGTGGAACTGGGGGCAAAGCTTGGGCTGGGCCTGCATACGGGCTATGACCGCCGGGGTGAGCCGCTCCGGCTCCAGGGAGCCCAGGCGGATGCGGGCGATGCCGGGGATGGTACAGGCAGCCTCTACGGCGTCGCACAGGGCCAGGCCCAGATCCTGGCCATAGGCGGGCAGGTTGATGCCGGTGAGTACCACCTCCTGATAGCCGGCCGCAGCCAGGTCGGCCACCTCGGCGGCAATATCCCCCACAGGCTTGGAACGCACCCAGCCCCGGGCAAAGGGGATGATGCAGTAGGCGCAGTAGCGCTCGCAGCCGTCCTGGATCTTCAGGAAGGCCCGTGTGTGGCCGCTTAGGCCCCGGACAGCCATAGGCTCGAAGGCCTCGCCCTTTTGGTGGGGGGCAATGTCCACAATGCGCTGCCCCTGGGCCAGGAACTGGCGGATGTGTCCCCCCAGCCCGGCCCGGCCGGCGTTGCCCAGCACAATGTCGGCCTCGGAAAGGGCGGCGGCTTGCTGGGGGAAGGCCTGGGGCCAGCAGCCCGTAAGCACAGCCACCGCGCCGGGGTTCTGGCGTTTCAGCCGGCGCAAGGCCTGGCGGGCTTTCTGGTCGCTTTGGGCGGTGACGGTACAGGAATTGACCACCACCACGTCCGCGGGCCCCTCCCCGGCGGGAAGGAACCCCTGTTGCAGCAGGACCTCCCGCATCACCTCGGTTTCATACTGGTTGACCTTGCAGCCCAGGGTGAAAAACTTTACTGTCATAAAGGCACCTCACAAAAATCATAACGGCAACAGGGGGACGGGGCGCCATGCCGGCACAGTGGCGCCACATTCCAAACAGCGGACGGGCCTGATCCCGATGGGGATAGAACCGTCCGCTTGGTTTACTGCTGCCTGGGATTGGCCGGCCCACAGGGACCGGTTATTACGCCAATACCGTTTCTTTGACCGCGCTTTCCAGAATCTCCAGCCCCTGGCGCAGGGTTTCTTCCTCGATGATCAGGGGGGGCATGACCTTGACCACGGTGTTGCCCCGGCCGACCCGCTCTACAATGAGCCCCTGCCGGAAGGCGGCATCCAGGACCCGCTTGCTGGCTGTGCCGGGGGCCTGGCCGCCGTCGCAGCCGGCCAGGTCGATGCCCCACACAAAGCCCACGCCCCGGGTGGTGATCTTCTCCGGCACCAGGGCGGTGATCCGCTCCATGGCCCCGGCTAGGATTTTTTCCTGGCTGCGCACCCGTTCCTCCACCTTCTCGTTGAGCATCAGCTCCAGCCCGGCCTTTGCCGCTACCATAGACAGTTGGTAGCCCCGGAAGGTGCCGTTGTGCTCCCCGGGCTCCCAGACGTCCAGCGCGGGCTTGATGAGCACCAGCGCGAAGGGCATACCGTAGCCGCCAATGGACTTGGACTGGGTAACGATGTCCGGCACAATGCCCGCCCGCTGGAAGGAGAAGAACCAGCCGGTACGGGCGCAGCCTACCTGCACGTCGTCCACGATCAGCAAAATGTCGTGACGGTCGCACAGGGCCCGGAGATCTTGCAGGTACGGAACAGGCAGGGGGTAGATGCCCCCGTCCGCCTGGGTGGTTTCCAAAATAATGGCGGCGGGTTTCTCGACGCCGGAGTGGTCGTCGGTAAGCAGGGTTTCCATATACCGGATGGTGTCCAGTTCCGGGAACATATAGGGGGCGGGTATATGGGTGACATGGCCCAAAGGCACCCCGGCCCCCGCCCGGCTGGCGGCATCGGTGGTCAGGGCGATGGAGCCCAAAGTCATGCCGTGGAAGGCGCCCATCAGCGCAAAAATGCCCGGGCGCTTTTTGACCTTGCGGGCCAGTTTTAAGGCGGCCTCTACGGCGTTGGTGCCGGTAGGGCCGGGGAATTGCAGCTTATAATCCAGCCCCCGGGGTTTGAGCACGTTCTCCTCATAGAACTGGATAAAGTCCCGCTTGGGCTGGGTGTACATATCCAACGCGTGCATGACGCCGTTGCTTTGCAGGTACTCCACCAGCCTGTCCCGAATGAAGGGGGGGTTGTGGCCGTAGTTCAGCGCGCCTGCGCCGCAGAAAAAGTCGATATACGCTTTGCCGCCTTCGTCATAGAGGAAGGGGCCTTGGGCGGTGGTGAATACCGCCGGAAAGTTGCGGCAATAGGAGCGTACCTCCGACTCGTAGGTTTCAAAAGCCTGGGTGTTTTGCGTAGGGCACATAGTTACCATCCTTTCTACCACGGGAGCTGCCCGTGATTCAGCGATCAACGCCCGGAAAGCCTGGGGCTTGGGCCGGACGGGGCTGTTCGCCCAACCCGGAAAGGCCGGGTGGGCCAGCGGCAAGGGCCAATGGGTTTCCGTTATTTTGGCCTGGACTGTATTTTAGCACATTTCGCCGGGAAAGGGAAGGGGCTGGAAGAAAGTTTACAAAATACTTGCCGGGCGGAGAAGGCCCGGCTGGGGGAGCGCCTGCCAAAAAGCCCCCCGCCACATGGGGCGGGAGGCTTTTTGTGTGGGTATCCGGTTTACGGGCGCCGGGTGTCGAAGAAGAACACATCCCCTGGCGTGCCGTCCGCGTAGGCGGCGTCGGGCCGGCTTTCCAGCCGGTAGGTACCATGGGTATAGGCCCCGACCACATGATCCCAGAACCCTACCGAGGGCAGGTTTTTGGGGTGGCGCTTTAGCTGCCAGGTGCCCTGGAAACGGTGGAATAGCTGCTGGGCAGCCCAGGAGCCCAGGCCGCAGCGGCGGTACTTGTGCATCACAAAAAACTCGGACATACAGTAGTCGGTCTTGCCGCATTCGGGGTAATCGTTTACCATGGCGAACCCTGCCAGTTGGCCGTCCGCCTTTAGGAAGAAAGGCCAGCGGCCCTCCTCGGTCCAGTAGCTGTCCAGGTAGCTGTAGCCGTACAGGCCCAGGGGGTTCACGTCGGAAAGCTCGTACTGGGAGAACTCGTAGAGGTATTTCTCCAGCAGGTTGCGCAGGATCTCTTTCTCATATTCTTTGACGGGGATCAATTCAAAACCCATCTTGCTCACTCCTTTGTATGGGCAGTGTCATATATCTTCTGCGAGGCGCCATACAGGGACAGGCCCGCATCCAGGGCGCTGCCGGCCTGGGCCGCGGCCAGGCGCTTGTTTACCTGGGCGGCGATATCCCCGTGGCGGTTGTACAGGTACTCTCCGGGGCAGGACTTATCCGCGAACCAGCGGTGTACGGTCATGTTTTGGCGGCTGACCTGCCCGATGAGGGAGGGGTCCCCCTGCCACCGCAGTTGGGTGATGCCGTTGCGCTGGCAGATGTCCGTGACCAGGTCGATCAGGGTTTCGTATGCCTGGGAGGACACCGGCCACAGGGGGCCGCCGCCGTTGTTGGCCACCTCGATGGTAACGGCCCGGTTGTCGTTGGAGGAGGAGGAACTGCACCAGGAGCGGTTGCGCTCATCTACATACAGGGCGATGCGCCCGTCGCTGCCAATGGCGTAGTTGCTGCTGGCCTGGCGCTTGGGGTCGGCGAACAGCTCGCCGCACTGCTCTACGGTCATGTCCCCGGCCATGCAGTGTATGGTGATGGTGTCGATGCTGTGGTTCCGCCGGCCGGAGTGGTTGGGGGACATCTGCACATAATCGACCAGCTTGCTGTTGCCCCCCTGGTTTTTGGGGCGGGGTTCCGGCGTGCCCTGGGGCTCCTCCCACTGGGCAAGGGAGCGGTAGGGCTCATAGTAGCCGCGGATGTACCCGGCCAACTGGGCCCGGGTAAAGGTGGCCTGGGGGTCCAGCCTGTCCGGGCCGGAGTGGCCGGCCATGATCCCGGCCTGCACAGCCCAGTTCATGGCGCCCTTTGCACTGGGGCTTACCAGAGCCCGGTCGGTAAAGCGGTCCAGGTATGTACCCGCAAGCCGGATCTCCTCGCCCAAAGCGTCCTCCCGCAGGCGCTGGAAGAGCAGGGCCATCTGCTCCCGGCTGACGGCCTCGTCGGGGTAGAAATGCTTATCCTCGGCGCCGCTGTCTATGCCGGCGTTATAGGCCCAGAAAATGGCCCGGCGCTGGGGATGCCCGGCGATGTCCACCAGGGGGCAGTCCATGCCGGCCACACTGGGGGCGCCGGCCATGGCGTAAAGGACGGCGGCGGCCTGGGCACGGGTGACGGTTTCATCCGGGCCGAAAACACCCTCCTGTAGGGGAGCCATGTAGCCGTTTTCCACGCAATAGCGGATATCCCGCTTGGCCCAGTGGGTCTGTACGTCCGCAAGGCCCGCCAGGGGGTCGCCGGCCTCTGCGGCGGAGGCGGTGCAGGCGGTAAAAAGCAGGCACAGCATCAGCAGCATGGCAACCAGCCGGAAACCCGGCCTGCCTACGGGGGCCCGCATATCCCTATGG
Source organism: Acutalibacter caecimuris (assembly GCF_034335085.1). Lineage (NCBI taxonomy): Bacteria > Bacillati > Bacillota > Clostridia > Eubacteriales > Acutalibacteraceae > Acutalibacter > Acutalibacter caecimuris. The sequence continues at coordinate 29,156 of NZ_JAWXXJ010000022.1, forward strand.
CTGTATTGGTTCATAAAGCATTGACCTTCCGTTTTTTGTAGTGGCCCCTGCCGGGGCGGGTCATTCCAGGCCCTCTTGCAGGGCGTTGCGGCTTTTGGCGGAGAGATAGGCGTTGATGAACCCGTCCAGCTCCCCGTCCATCACCGCATTGACATTCCCGGTTTCAAAGCCGGTGCGGTGATCTTTGACCATGGTGTAGGGCATAAAGACGTAGGAGCGGATCTGACTGCCCCAGGTGATCTCCTTCTGCTCGCCCTTGATGTCGCTGATCTTTTCCAGGTTTTCCCGCTCCTTGATCTCCACCAGCTTGGAGATCAGCATTTTCATGGCCACGTCCCGGTTCTGGTACTGGCTGCGCTCTACCTGGCAACTGACCACAATGCCTGTGGGGATGTGGATGAGCCGCACAGCGGAGGAGGTCTTGTTGACCTTCTGCCCGCCGGCGCCGGAGGCCCGGTAGACTTCCATCTTAATATCGTCGGGGCTGATCTCCACGGAGTTGTCCTCCTGGATCTCCGGCATGACCTCCAGGGAAGAGAAGGAGGTGTGCCGCCGGCCGGCCGCGTCAAAGGGGGAAACCCGCACCAGCCGGTGCACGCCCATTTCGCCCTTCAGGTAGCCGTAGGCGTTTTCGCCCTCTACCAGCACGGAGGCGGATTTGAGGCCGGCCTCGTCCCCGTCCAGGTAGTCCAGGGTAGTGACTTTAAAGCCACGGCGCTCGGCCCAGCGGTTGTACATACGGAAGAGCATCTCCGCCCAGTCCTGGGCCTCGGTGCCGCCGGAGCCCGCGTGGAAGGTGAGGATGGCGTTGTGGCCGTCATACTCGCCGGTGAGCAGGGTGGAAAGGTGCATGGTTTCTATCTCTTTGGCAATGCCGTCCAGCTCGGCCTCAATCTCTTCCAGCAGGGAGAGGTCCTCGGCCTCGTCCCCCAGTTCGATCAGGGCGGCGGCGTCCTCGCACCGGGCGCACAGGCGCTGGTAACCCTCGTCTTTGGCCTTTAGCCCGGCCATACGCTGGGTGATTTTCTGGGCGTTCTGCATATCGTCCCAAAAGCCCGGCTCGGCGGATTTGTGTTCCAGCATCTCCACCTCTTCCCGCAGGCGGGCAAGGCCCAGGGCGCCGCTGAGGGTGGCAAGGGCCTCTTGCTGGCCGGCAAGGCGGCGGCCCAGTTCTTCAAATTGCAGCATATATCTTCACTCGCTTTCCATAGGTTTCCACAGTATGGGCAGGGCAGTGGGGGCGCGCCCCGACGCGGCGGTACATCCCCCGTATCCGCACGGTGTAAAGGTTATTCCTCATTATTATAACGGATGGGGGCGAAAATGTAAAGGGCCAATCCGCAGAGGGCGGCCAAAAGCGCGGGCAGGGGCCGGTGTCCGGCCAATTTGTTAACAGAATGAAAATTCCCCCCATGCCCATTGAACTTTCTGACAAAATCGTGTACAATAACCATGATACGGAATGGACAGCACGGAATTGGTAAACTATGAATGGAAAAGGAATGGATTTCGGTTATGATTGATTTTACCGGAATAAAGTGCCCGGTTTGCGGCGTGGCGTTTAAGGAGGGGGACGACGTTGTGGTGTGCCCCCAGTGCGGCGCGCCCTACCACCGGGACTGCTACAACCAAGAGGGCAGATGTATCTTTACCGGCCTGCACGAGGCGGGGGAGGAGTGGAAACCGCCTGCGCCCCCCAAGCCGCCGGAGGCGGCCGTGCGGGTAAAGGACAAGGAATGCCCGGTTTGCGGCTGCCTGAACGACCGGGACGCCGCTGCCTGTGCCCGCTGTGGGAATGACCTGCGGCGGCCCCAGCAGGCCGTGCCCCCCGGCCCGGCCCAGGCGCCCCCGCCCTATAACCCCTATGGGGCCCCCCAGCGGGGCGGGTATGGTGTGCCGCCCTTTGTCTTTGACCCGATGGGCGGGGTGAACCCGGCGGATGTGCTGGATACGGGGGTGAGCTTTGGGGATGTTTCCAAGCTGGTGCGGCAGAATACCACCTATTATATGCCGGTGTTCCGCTATATCAAGCAGACAGGGAAGAACAAGTTCAACTTTTCGGCGTTCCTGTTCTCCGGGGCGTGGATGCTGTACCGCAAGCAGTACAAGGGCGGCGCCTTGGTGACGGGGCTGATGTTCCTGCTTTACCTGCTGTACCTGGGGGCGTCGGTGTTTGTGGCTACGCCCGCGCTGTTGCTGCTGATGGAGGAGGCCGGGATGGACCCTACCCAGGGCTTTGCCCCCAGCAGCGCCCAGATGCTTATTATTTCCCAGCGCATGGCCACGGAACCGGGGCTGTATTTGCAGATATGCCTGCCGATGCTGTGCCTTTTGGCGATGCTGGTGGTGATGGTTGTGGTGGGGATGCGGGGCAACAAGATGTACCTGAAACACTGTGTTAAGACCGTGCGGCAGGTAAAGGCGGCCAATGTGGCCGACGAGCCCACCATGACCTTGGACGACAAGGGCGGGGTGAACACCTCCATTGCCATTTGTATGTTTGTGTGCTATTTCCTGCTGGTGAACGTGGTGCCGCTGCTACTTTAGGCAGGGCAAGGGAACCGCTTGCGGGTTGTGCAAAACAGTTGGGCGATTTGGGCCCATACTTTTGCTTTTTGTGAGAAAAGCTGGAAATAGGGAGAAAAAGGGGGCTGCGGGTGGTGATCCCGCTGTAGGGGAAGGGCGCAGCCCGGCTGAAAGCCCCCCCTTTTTGGCAGGGCCCGGAACCCTTTGGCGGGCCCAAAAGCGCAGTTAAAAAAAGAGGAGATGAAGGCAGGATGCGGATAAGGAAAGCGGTCATCCCCGCAGCGGGGCTGGGTACCAGGGTGCTACCGGCGACCAAGGCTATGCCCAAAGAGATGCTACCGATTGTGGACAAGCCGGCTATCCAATACATTGTAGAGGAGGCGGCGGCGGCGGGGATTGAGGATATCCTCATCATCACCAACCGGGGCAAGGGCCTGCTGGAGGACCACTTTGACCGGGCCCCGGAACTGGAGGAGCGCCTGGCTGCCGACCCCGGTAAATCGGCCATACTAGAAGAAGTGCAGGGCATCAGCCGGCTGGCCAACATATGGTATGTGCGGCAGAAAGAAACCAGGGGCCTGGGCCACGCGGTGAACTGCGCCCGTAACTTTATAGGGAACGAGCCCTTTGCGGTGCTGTACGGCGACGACGTGATCATCGGGGAGGACCCGGCCTGCGGCCAGTTGATACGGGCTTATGAGAAGTACGGCCTGGGGGTAGTGGGGGTAAAGAAGGTTTCGGCAAAGGCGATACGCAAGTACTCCTCGCTGAAGGTGGAGCCTTTGGAAGAGGGGCGGTTCCGGTGCACGGATATGGTGGAAAAACCCCGGCCCGGCGAGGAATTTTCCCTATATTCCATACTGGGGCGCTGTGTGCTGCCGCCGGAAATCTTCGACATACTGGACGGGACCCGGCCGGGCGCGGGCGGGGAAATACAACTGACCGACGCTATGAAAACCCTGGCCCGCCGGGACGGGATGGTGGCGGTGGACTTTACCGGCAAGCGCTATGACATGGGAAATAAGCTGGGCGTGATGCAGGCCGGGGTGGAAGTGGCCCTGGGGCACCCGGAGATCGGGGAGAGTTTTAGGGCCTATTTGAAGGAGCTTGCCAAGGGGCTGTGAGCCCTGTTTTTGCAGGATAGCCCTGCCTTTTATGCAAAATGCGCCCCCAAAGCCGCTGTTTACAGGGGGATAGCGGGGCGGTAGTACCCGGTTATGGGGGCGGTAACCGGGGGATTAGAGATAACTAATCGGGCGGTATGGGGCAGGTATTGGAGGCGGGGGCCGTCCAAAAGGTGTGGAAAGGGAGAAAAAACCAGACGCGGCGGTTTTGGCGCGTCTGGTTTTCCTGGTGGGCTGTGTGGGGGCCGGCGGGAGGGGCTTAGGACTGCTTGCTGCTGATGATTTTGCTGAGCTCCTCCATAAAGCTATTGATGTCTTTAAACTGGCGGTAGACGGAGGCGAAACGTACATAGGCCACCTCGTCTACGGTTTTCAGCTTTTCCATAGCGTAGGTGCCGATGCGCTGGGAGGAAACCTCCTTATCCAGCGAGTTCTGAAGCAGCACCTCGATCTCACTGACAATATGCTCCAGGGTCTCCAGAGCTACCGGGCGCTTTTCGCAGGCGCGCAGCAGGCCGTTGAGCAGCTTTTGGCGGTCAAAGGCCTCGCGGGAGCGGTCCTTCTTGATCACCACGATGGGTATGCTCTCGATGATCTCGTAGGTGGTGAACCGCTTGGCGCACTTTAGGCACTCCCGGCGGCGGCGGATGCGCTCGTTCTCGTCCGTGGGGCGGGAATCTACCACTTTGCTCTCGGTATATCCGCAGTAGGGGCATTTCACAGTTATAACATCTCCCTTAATTCTGGATGTTTTTGATTATACACGATGTTGCGGCTAAAAGCAAGGTGTTTGGAGAAATACTTACCATAAAAAAGATGGAAAGATCATATTGAGATAGATACAGAGGAATTTTTTTGCCCCCTGCCCGGCGCCGGCCTGGCGGCGGCCCCGGCTGCGCGCCATATGGGCCTGGGGGGAAAGGAGTGGACTATATATGGCGATTTTAACGGTGAAAGACCTCTCCCTAAGTTTTGGGGAGGAAAAGATACTGGAAAGCGCTACCTTTGAGATGCAGAAGGGGGAACGGGTGGGGCTGGTGGGGGTGAACGGCAGCGGCAAGACCAGCCTGTTTAAGGCCCTGACCGGGGAATATACCCCGGACGGGGGCGTGGCGGTGTTTGCCAAGGACGCCCGGCCCGGCTATATGGAGCAGCACGTGTGCCGGGACTTTGACAAGACCGCCTTTGAAGAGGTGATGACCGTGTTTGCCCCCCTGACCGCTATGGAAAGGGAGCTGGAGGCCCTGGCGGCCCGGCTTTCCGGCGGGGCGCCGGAGGAGGAGATGGAGGGGCTGATTTTGCGGCAGGCGGAACTGAACGACCGGTTTGTGGACGGGGGCGGGCTTACCTGCCGCTCTAGGGCCAGGAGCACGCTGCTGGGGCTGGGCTTTACCCAGGAACAGACGGAGAACCGGGTGGGGGTGCTTAGCGGCGGGCAGAAAGCCAAGCTTCAACTGGCGAAAATGCTGCTGGGTGGGGCCAACCTGCTGCTGCTGGACGAGCCCACCAACCATCTGGACATCAACGCGGTGGAATGGCTGGAGGGCTTTTTGTTGGGGTATACCGGGGCTTACATTGTCATCTCCCATGACCGGTACTTTTTGGACAAGGTTACGGAGCGTACCTTGGAGATGCAGGGCAAGACCGTGGACTCGTATAAGGGCAACTACAGCCGGTACCTGGAACTGCGGGCGGAAAAACGGCTGGCCGCCCAGCGGGTGTATGAGAGCACCCAGAAGGAGATCAAGCGCATTGAGGGGATTATTGAGCAGCAGCGCCGGTGGAACCAGGAGCGCAACTATGTGACCATTGCCAGCAAACAGAAGGCCATTGACCGGCTGGAGGCCACGCTGGAGAAACCCGAAGCGGACCCGGAATCCATCCGGTTCCAGTTCCATGCCAGCAGACGGAGCGGGGACGACGTGCTGACCGCCCAGGGGCTGCGGCTTTCGTTTAACGGGCAGGCGCCTATTTTTCAGGACGTGGACTTGGAGATCAAGCGGGGCGAGAAGATTTTCCTCATTGGCCCCAACGGCTGCGGCAAGACCAGCCTGTTTAAGATTTTGCTGGAGCAGTACCGGCCGGATGCGGGCTTTGTGCGCATAGGCGCGGGGGTGGACCTGGGGTACTATGAGCAGTCCCAGTTGAGCCTGCACGACGAGAAGGAGGTTATAGACGAGATATGGGACTTGCACCCCCGGATGAGCCAGACCGAGGTGCGCAACGCCCTGGCGGTGTTCCTGTTTAAGGGGGAGGATGTGTTTAAGCCGGTGGGGGCTTTGAGCGGCGGGGAGCGGGCCAGGATCTTGCTGCTGAAACTGATGCTCTCGAAGGCGAACTTTTTGCTGCTGGACGAGCCCACCAACCACCTGGACATAGGCTCTTGCGAGGCGCTGGAGGAGGCGCTGTTGGGGTATGACGGCACGCTGTTTGTGGTTTCCCACGACCGGTATTTGATCAACAAGCTGGCGGACAAGGTGTATGTGCTGGGGAAGGCCGGGGCCACCCTGTACCGCGGCAACTACGACGATTACCTGGCGCAGCGGGAGGCCATAGAGGCCATAGAGGAAAAGCGGGCCGCGCCCAAGGTGAACCTGTACAAGCAGCGCAAAGAGCGGGACGCGGAGGTGCGCCGCCGCCGGGCGGCCCTGGCCCGGCTGGAAAAGGAGATAGAGGAGAACGACACCCGGAAAGGGGCGCTGGAGGCGCAGCTTGGCGACCCGGAGATAGCCGCGGACTACCAGAAGGTAGGGGAGCTATCGGAGGAGATTGGGCAGTTGGCGGCCAGGGCGGAAGAACTGCTGCTGGCCTGGACCGAGCTTTCGGAGCAGGTGGAGGCGGACAGGGCCAGGGAGGGCTGACCGGCTTTGCCTGGGCCAATCAACAGGAAAAAGGGAGGGGCCAGGAGCCCTTCCCTTTTTTGCGTGGGTATTTTGTTGGGATTATTGCAGATGCCACACGTCCTGGTTGTACTGGGCGATGGCCCGGTCTGAGGAGAAGAAACCGGCTTTGGCGATATTGACCAGCATCTTTTTGGCCCAGGCCCGGCGGTCCTCGTACTGGGCGAGCAAGCCCTCTTTGGCGGCGATATAGGCTTTGACGTCCAGCAGGGCCATGAACCAGTCTTTGCGGCTCATGTCCTTATAGAGCCGGCCCAGGTTCTCCGGGTCGCCCAGGCGCATGAGGGTGGGGCTGATGATAAAGTCTACCAGGGACTCGATCTCCGGGTCGGCGGGGTAGTAGGCGGCGGGGCTGTAGCGGCCCGGCCCCTCTTTGTACAGGCCGATGACCGCATCGCTGGAGCGGCCGAAGATGCAGATGTTTTCGTCCCCGACCAGTTGGTGGATCTCCACATTGGCCCCGTCCTCGGTGCCCAGGGTGACGGCGCCGTTGAGCATGAACTTCATGTTGCCGGTGCCGGAGGCCTCTTTGGAGGCCAGGGAGATCTGCTCGGAGATATCGCAGGCGGGGATCAGCTTTTCCGCCCAGGTGACATTGTAGTTCTCCACCATGCGCACCTCCAGGTAGGGGCTGACCTCCGGGTCTTCGGCGATGAGCCGGGAGAGGCAGAGGATCAGGTGGATGATGTCTTTGGCGATGATATAGGCCGGGGCGGCCTTGGCCCCGAAGAGCAGGGTCAGCTTGCGGGCGGGCTTGTGGCCGGCCTTGATCTGCTGGTACTTCCAGATGATATACAGGGCGTTCATCTGCTGGCGCTTGTACTCGTGCAGGCGCTTGATCTGGATATCGAAAATCGAATCGACACAAAGGCCCTGGCCGGTTTTTTCCGCCATATAGGCGGCCAACTGGGCTTTCTTTTCCCCTTTGATGGCCAAGAGCCGGTCCAGCGTGTCCGGGTCGTCCTGGAATTGCAGCAGCTTTTCCAGTTCGTCCGCGTCCTTTTTCCAGCCGGGGCCGATTTTCTCCGTGATAAACCCGGCCAGCTCCGGGTTGCAGTGCATGAGCCAGCGGCGGAAGGTGACGCCGTTGGTTTTGTTGTTGAATTTTTCCGGGTATGCCTGGGCAAAGGGGCGCAACTCGGCCTCTTTGAGGATATCGGTGTGCAGGGCCGCCACGCCGTTTACGGAGAACCCGTAGTGGATATCCATGTTGGCCATGTGCACCAGGCCGTCCTTATCAATAATATGCAGCACGGCGTTGGGGTCTTTTGCCGGGGCCGCGGGGGCTTCTTCCCCTTTGGGCTGCCCCGGGCCGGCAGCGGGCTGGGTGGGGGCGGGGAACTTGGCCCGGACCCGCCGGTCCAACTCCTCGATAATGGGCACCAGGCCCGGCACGGCCTTTTGCAGGTAGTGCAGGGGCCATTTCTCCAAGGCCTCGGCCAAAATGGTGTGGTTGGTGTAGGCGCAGGTCTTTTCCACAATGGAGATGGCCTCGTCCATGTGGATGCCGTCTTGGAGCATCAGCCGGATGAGTTCGGGGATGATCATGGAGGGGTGGGTGTCGTTGATCTGCACCACCGCGTGCTTGTGCAGGTCCCGCAGGGCATAGCCCTGGGCGGCCAGGTCCCGGAGGATCAACTGGGCGGCGTTGCTGACCATGAAGTACTGCTGGTAGACCCGCAGCAGCCGGCCTGCCTCGTCGCTGTCGTCCGGGTAGAGGAACAGGGTGAGGTTGTGGGCCACATCGGCCTTGTCAAAACCGATGCCGTCTTTTACCAGGCCCTCGTCCACGGTTTCCAGGTCGAACAGGTGCAGGCGGTTGGCGCCGCCCTGGTAGCCGGAAACGGTGACGTCATACATGACGGACTTTACCGCCCCGCCGGGGAAGGGTACCGTAAAGCCCACGTCTGTCTTTTCGGCCCAGCAAGCCGGGTCCCCTTCCTGGGGGAGCCAGCGGTCCGGGTGCTCGTACTGTTTGTGCTCCCAAAAATTCTGGCGGAACAGGCCGAAGTGGTACAAAAGCCCTACGCCGTCCGCGGGCAGGCCCAGGGTGGCGGCGGAGTCCAGATAGCAGGCGGCCAAGCGGCCCAGCCCGCCGTTGCCCAGGGCCGGTTCGGGCTCCAGCTCCTCGATTTCGGAGAGGCTTTTGCCGGCGGCGGCCAGGGTTTCCCGAACCTCGTCGAACAGGCCCAGGTTGATCAGGTTGTTGGACAGCAGCTTGCCGACCAGAAACTCGGCCGAAACATAGTAGAGTTTCCGGCTGCCGGTAATGGGGGGGGCAGCGGCCAGTTTCTCTTTGACCAGGGCCAGCAGGCCCCGGTAGACGGCGCTGTTGTCAGCCTCGGCCAGATTTTTTACGCCCAAGCTTTTTTCCAGATGTTCCTTTACTGTCATGGGTATCCTCCATTTCAGCCCGGCCGGTAATAATGGTGAGCCGGGCGATTTTTTTAGCCAGTTCCTGGTCGTACGCGCCCTTTTCCATGCGCCAGCTCCAGTTGTGGGGGCCCACGGTGGAGGGGGTGTTGACCCGTGCGTCGGGGCCCAGGGCCAGGTAGTCCTGCATGGGGACGACGCACAGGCGGCATATGCTGGACATGGCCCCCCGGATAAAGGCCCACACCCCTTGGGGGCCGGCGCCGGTAAAGCCCAGATAGTCCTGGGCCTTGGCCAGGTCGGCCGGGGCGGCGCTTTTCAGCCAGCCCAGGGTGGTGTCGTTATCATGGGTGCCGGTGTAGATGACGGCGTTTTCTACCAGGTTATGGGGCAGGTAGCTGCTCTCCTCGCCGGCGGAAAAGGCGAATTGCAGAACCTTCATGCCCGGATAGCCGCTTAGTTTGAGCAGCCGGTGCACGGCGGGGGTGAGCATACCCAGGTCCTCGGCGATGATAGGAGCCCCGGGCAGCGCCTGGTTGACCGCCCGGATAAAGGAGAGGCCGGGGCCCTTGACCCACTTGCCGTTTTTGGCGGTGTCGTCGCCGTAGGGGATGGCCCAGTAGCTTTCGAACCCCCGGAAATGGTCGATGCGCAGAATGTCGAACATCTCCAGGTTGGCCCGCAGGCGGGCGATCCACCAGGCGTAGTTGTCCCCGGCCATGGCGTCCCAGCGGTAGAGGGGGTTGCCCCACAACTGGCCGTCCTCGGAGAAGGCGTCCGGCGGGCAGCCGGCCACGGCGGTGGGCAGGTTGCCGCCGTCCAGTTGGAACAGCGACGGGTGGGCCCATACGTCGGCGCTGTCGGCGGACACGTAGATGGGGGCGTCGCCGATGATCTGCACGCCTTTTTTGTTGGCGTATTTTTTCAGTTTCTCCCACTGTTTGAAGAACAGGTACTGGGTGAAGGCGTGGTAGCGGATATCCTCGGCCAACTCTTTGCGGGCGGCTTTGAGGGCGGCGGGGTCCCGCAGGCGCAGGCCCTCTTGCCACTGGGTCCAGGGCAGGCCGCCGTGGCGGGCCTTGAGGGCGGCGAAGAGGGCGTAGTCCTCCAGCCAGCCGGCCTGTTGCCGGCAGAACCGGGTGAGGGCCTTCTCTTTTTTAAAGTTTTGGAAAGCCTTGCGCAGCAGGGGCTCCCGGCTTTGGCGCAGGGCGTCGTAGTCCACCCGGTTGGGGCTGCCGCCGGTTTCCAGCTTTTTCAGGCGCTTCTCGGGGAGGAGGCCGTCCTCGCACAGCAGGGCAAGGTCAATATAGAGGGGGTCGCCGGCAAAGGCCGAGTAGCTTTGGTAGGGGCTGTTGCCGGCCCCGGTGGGGCCCATGGGCAGCACCTGCCAGAAACTTTGGCGGGCGGCGGACAAAAAATCCACCCACTGGCGGGCGGCCTTGCCCAGGGCCCCGATACCGTACCGGGAGGGCAGGCTGCTGACCGGCAGCAGGACGCCGGCCCGGCGGGGCGGGCGGGGGCTTCTATCTGGCATGATTATCACGATCCTTTCAGCCCCGGCTGGCGCGCGGGGCATTGCTGGGGGGGCGGCCCGCCGGAAGGGTGGGAAACACCGCGCACCGGCGCGGCCGCCTGCCTGTTGGGCGTGGTGATTGGCACCTATTGGTATAGTATAGCATATTGGGGCAAAATTTTCCATATAAATTAGCGCCGCGGGAAAATTTTTACAAGGGTGCAAGGGGCGGACGGAAAAAAGGAAGGCCCCAGAGGGCCTTCCCGCTGCGCCGGGCCCCGGGCGGGGCTTAGCGGATTTCCACCGTCCAGCCGAAGGTATCCTCCAGGCGGCCGGTCTGGATGCCGGTGACGGTATCGTAAAGCTTTTGGCTGAGGGGGCCGATGCCGCCCCCGGCGATCTCCATGACTTCGTCCCCATAGCGTAGGGTGCCGACCGGGGAGATGACCGCCGCGGTGCCGCTGCCCCAGCACTCCTCCAGGGAGCCGTCCCGGGCGGCGGCCACCAGTTCTTCCACACTGACCCGGCGCTCCTCTACCTCCAGGCCCCAACTGCGGCAGAGCTCCAGGCAGGTGGCCCGGGTGACGCCGGGCAAAATGCTGCCGTTGAGGGCGGGGGTGACGACCTTGCCGCGCAGCTTGAAGAAGATGTTCATGGAGCCCACTTCCTCAATATACTTGCGCTCCACGCCGTCCAGCCAGAGGACCTGGGCGTAGCCCTCGGCATCGGATTTCTCTTGGGCTTTGAGGCTGGCCGCGTAGTTGCCGCCGGCTTTGGCCTCGCCGATACCGCCGCGGACGGCCCGGACGTAGTCGTCCTCGATCCAGATTTTCACCGGGTCCAGCCCGCTGGCGTAGTAGGCGCCGGAGGGGGAGAGGATGATGATGAACTGGTAGCTGTGGGAGGGGTGCACCCCCAGGTGGGGGTCGGTGGCGATGATGAAGGGGCGCACATACAGGGAGGTGCCGGGCTGGGTGGGGATCCAGCCCTTATCTACGCTTACCAGGGTTTCCATGGCGTGCATGAAGTCGGCGGCGGGCACAGGGGGGATGCACAGCCGGCGGCAGGAGTTCTCTGCCCGGGCAATGTTGCGGTCCGGGCGGAACATCAGCACCCGGTCGTCTGCCGCGTGGTAAGCCTTGAGGCCCTCGAACATCTCCTGGGCATAGTGGAACACCATGGCGGAGGGGTCCAGGGAAATGGGCTGGTAGGGCACGACGCGGGGGTCGTGCCAGCCCTGGCCCTCGTTGTAGTCCATGATATACATATGGTCGGTAAAGATCTGGCCGAACCCCAGCTTGCTTTCATCGGTGGGCTTTGGCTTGGGGGTTTTTGTCAGTTCGATCCTGATTTCCTGCATTTTCAGCAACCTTCTCTCCTGATAAATGATGGGGGGACAGGCGCAAGGGCCTACCGGCAGCCCTGGCGGGCCGTGCGCCGCTTGTGGTCACATTATAATACGGTGGGCGGGAAAATGCAAGCTGTGGGGTGGGGCGCTTGCAGGGATAGGGGAAAAAAGGGGAATGTGCATAGTTTTTCTCCACTTTGCAGGGCGGGTTTCTAAAGTGGCAGGCTTGACGAAACGCCGGGGGGAAAGTATAATTTTGGTAAATCAGTAGGGCTTGTTTGAAAAAGCGGAAACGCTGCCTTTTTTGGGGCAAAAACCCGCCGTTTCCCCTATTTGCAAACAGGCCCTAGAGTCTGTTTTAAAACGCCGAAACGCCGTCTATTTTGCCCCAAAACGATGTTTTCTGCGTCAAAAATCCTCGAAAGGCGGCAAGCCTTTCTTGCGGTTTTTTCCTTGAAAGCTCTGGTTTTCGGACAAAAATCCGACATTTCTCCGGATTTAAAACAGACTTTAAGCCAGATAGGCTGCGGCCGGAAGGAGGAAACAGGTATGGGGCTGGCGGAACTGTTTTTGGTGGCGGTGGGGCTTTCGATGGACGCCTTTGCCGTGGCGATATGCAAGGGGCTGGCGCTGCAAAAGGCCAGCGGTAAAAGCATGGCGCTGGTGGGGCTGTGGTTTGGGGGCTTTCAGGCGCTGATGCCGGTGCTGGGGTACCTGGTGGGCGTGCAGTTTAAGGACGCCATTACGGCTGTTGACCATTGGATCGCCTTTGGGCTGCTGGCGGTGATTGGCGGCAATATGGTGCGGGAGGCCCTGGCCGGGGACGAGGAGGAAGCGGACGCCTCGCTGGCGCCCAAGGCCATGGTGCTGCTGGCGCTGGCCACCAGCATCGACGCATTGGCCGTGGGGGTGGGCTTTGCCTTCCTCAGTGTGAACATAACCGCCGCCGCGGGCTTTATCGGCGGGGTGACTTTTGTGCTCTCTGCCGCCGGGGTGAAGGTGGGCAGCGTGTTCGGGGCCCGCTATAAGGCCCGCGCCGAACTGGTGGGCGGCGTCATCTTGATTTTGCTGGGCACGAAGATTTTGCTGGAGCACCTGGGGGTGCTTTAAGGCTGTCGGCTGCCGGGGCGGGGTGGGTGTGCTGGGGAGGGTGCGCAAGGGGCGCTGCCCCTTGCGGATCCCTGCCAGAGGGCCGTGGGCCCTCTGGACTCCCGATACCGCGCACGGACCGCGCTATGGTTTTAGGGCTTTTGGCACGCGAAGGGGAAACGGGATGGTGACTGGTTTTCTTTTTTTGAAGGGCCGGGCGTGTTTGAAAAATTGAAAAGTGTTTTCTTTTTTATAGAAAAGCTACGGCAAGCGGGAGATGGGCTTGGGGTTTCTTCTTAAAAACGGATTTTTTCTGGTGAAGGATTTGGCATTTTCTTTGTTTTAGAGGGTTAAAATCCGGGCCGGAGGGGGATTCCAAAGGGCCAGTGGCCCTTTGGCGGATTCTCAAGGCAGCGCCTTGAGCCGCCGGAGGCGGGGCGGGTGCGCTGGGGGATGCAAGGGGCGCTGCCCCTTGCGGATCCCTGCCAGAGGGCCGTGGGCCCTCTGGACTCCCGATACCGCGCACGGACCGCGCTATGGTTTTAGAGCTTTTGGCACGCGAAGGGGAAACGGGATGGTGACTGGTTTCCTTTTTTTGAAGGGCCGGGCGTGTTTAAAAATTGAAAAGTATTTTTATAGAAAAGCTACGGCAAGCGGGAGGTGGGCTTGGGGTTTCTTCTTAAAAACGGATTGTTTCTGGTGAAGGATTTGGCGTTTTCTTTGTTTTAGAGGGTTAAAATCCGGGCCGGAGGGGGATTCCAAAGGGCCAGTGGCCCTTTGGCGGATTCTCAAGGCAGCGCCTTGAGCCGCCGGAGGCAGGGCGGGTGCGCTGGGGGGAGGCTTGACCGGCGGCGGGGATTGTGGTACAATAATGGGCGCCGAAAGGGCGGGGCTTTGCGGGGGAAGTGGCCGGGGGCCCTGGGGGGATTGAAGGCGTACGACCAACAAAATGCCAGGGGGAGAATATGGGCTTATTGGAACATAAAAAGCGGCTGCTGGTGCTGTTTGGCTCGCCCAACAGCCACGGGAGCACCCGAATGCTGCTGGACGGGTTTTTGCGGGAGTTTAAGGAGCGCAAGGAGTGGCAGATCGACGAGATGGACACCTACGCGCTGAACCCCCATCCCTGCACCGGCTGCCGGGCCTGCGCCAAAAAGGAGAAGTGCCGGTGGGACGACCTGGACGGCTTTGACAAGGAGCTGCGCCGCTGCGACCTGCTGGTGGTGGCCTCGCCGGTATACAATGACTCGTTCCCGGCGCCGATGAAGGCGCTTTTGGACCGCACGCAGCGGTATTTTGAGGCGCGGTTCTCGCTGAACATCAGGCCGCCGGTGAAAAAGCACCGGGACGCGGTGCTGCTGCTGGCCATGGGCCGGGAGGAGGACTTTCCGGTGGAGGTGACGGCCCACCAACTGCAAAGGGCCTTCAGCGTGATGAACACCACCCTGCGGGGCTGCGCCGTGTGGGACGGCACGGACCGGGGCAGGCAGAACCTGGGCCCGGCCCTGCAAAAAGCCAGGGCGCTGGCCCTTGAAATCCTGGGCGAGATGTGATATCATTGAAAAAGAAACTTATTGCAAAGTGGGGTTCAATATGTCTGGACATTCGAAATGGAACAATATCAAGCGGAAAAAGGAAAAGGCAGACGGCGCCAAGGCGAAGATTTTTACCAAGATCGGCCGGGAACTGGCGGTGGCCGTGAAGGAGGGGGGCAGCCCTGACCCGGCGGCCAACTCCCGGCTGAAAGACTGCATTGCCAAGGCCAAGGCGGCCAATGTGCCCAACGACAACATCGAGCGCATTATTAAGCGCGCGGCGGGGGAGGGCAGCGCGGACAGCTACGAGAACATCACCTACGAGGGCTACGGGCCCTGCGGGGTGGCGGTGATTGTGGAAACCCTGACCGACAACCGCAACCGTACCGCCGCCGACGTGCGCCACGCCTTTGACAAATACGGCGGGAACCTGGGCACGACCGGGTGCGTCAGCTTTATGTTTAAGGAGAAGGGCGTGATTGTGGTAGAACGGGAGGGCCTGGACGAGGACACGGTGATGGCCGACGCCCTGGAGGCCGGGGCCGCGGATTTTGCCGCGGACGAGGATGTGTTTGAGATCAGCACCGAGCCGGAGGACTTTAGCGCGGTGCGGGAGGACCTGGAGCAGAAGGGGTATGCTTTTGTTTCCGCCGAGGTGGAGATGGTGCCGGACACCTACACGGCCATTGCCGACCCGGACACGGTGGTGAAGATGCAGAAGATGCTGGACCTGCTGGAGGACAACGACGACGTGCAGAACGTGTGGCACAACTGGGACGCCCCGGAGGACGAGGAGTAAGCCGGCCGGGGAACCGGACAGGCCGGCAATTTGCCGGGGAAAGGAGCGGTTGGGATGGGCAGTTTTGGGTTTGCGGAGATGCAGGCCATACAGGAGGAGTTGCAGGCACGGTATTTTGAACGGTGGGGCGGGCTGCGCCCGGAGAAGGGCCGGGACAGCCTTTTGTGGATGATGATTGAGGCGGGAGAGGCCGCGGATATCATTAAGAAACGGGGGGACGGGCCCATTGTGGACGACCCGGCGGTCCGCCGGCACTTTGTGGAGGAACTTTGCGACGTGCTGATGTACCTGAATGACGTGATGCTCTGCTATGGGATTGGCCCGGAGGAATTGGAAGAGGCTTACCGGGAGAAACACCGCCGCAACATGGGCCGCTGGCCTACCTGAATCAAATAGCCGGAAAGCGGGAGCAGGGGCTCCCGCTTTTTTGCGTTTGGAGGGAGGGATCAAAAGGGTGAAATTTTCTCGGATTGGTACTTGACAAATACCCCCTTAGGGTATATACTATAAATACCCTAGGGGGGTATAAAGGCCCCGCCGGGGGGCAGGATAGATACAGAGAGGAGGCCCGGCCATGTGCGAGGGATGCTGTAAGGGAAGTAAAAAGACCCGGATGCGCTCGCCGGAAGAACTGAAACGGCTGTGCAACCGGCTGAGCCGCATTGAGGGGCAGATACGGGGCATACGGGGGATGTTGGAAAAGGACGCGTACTGTATGGATATCCTGGACCAGGCGGCGGCGGCCAACGCCGCGTTGCGCGCCTTTTCCGGGGAGCTGCTGGCCCAGCACCTGCGCACCTGCGTGGCCCGCGACCTGCGGGCCGGGGACGAGGGTACGGTGGAAGAACTGGCCGGGGCCCTGCAAAAGCTGATGAAATAAAGGCCGGCGGGCTAGAGTCTGTTTTAAAACCGGAGAAATGCCGGATTTTTGTCCAAAAACGAGGGCTTGCAAGGAAAAAACCGCAAGAAAGGCTTACCGCATTTCGAGGATTTTTGACACAGAAAGCGCCGTTTTGGGGAAAAGTAGACGGCGTTTCGGCGTTTTAAAACAGGCGCTAGGGTCTGGCGGAGAGAGGAGCGGTGCTATGAAACAGTTTTCGGTTACGGGCATGACCTGCGCGGCGTGCAGCGCCCGGGTGGAAAAGGCAGTGGCCCAGGTGCCGGGGGTGACAGGGTGCTCGGTGAGCCTGTTGACCAACAGCATGGGCGTGGAGGGGGCCGCGGCCCCGGAGGCGGTGATTGCGGCGGTGGAAGAGGCCGGCTATGGGGCGGCGGAGAAAACGGCCGCCCGGCAGGCCGCGCCGGCGGCAGACGCCAGCGCGTTGGAGGATAAGGAATCCCCCCGGCTGAAAAAGCGGCTGCTGTGGTCGTTGGGGGTTTTGCTGGCGCTGATGTACCTTTCTATGGGGCACATGATGTGGGGCTGGCCGGTACCCGGCCCTTTGGGCCACAACCATGTGGCCCAGGGGCTGGTGCAACTGCTGCTGACCGGGGCCATTATGGTGATCAACCAGCGGTTTTTCATCAACGGGTTCAGGAGCCTGTGGCATAGGGCCCCGAATATGGACACCTTGGTGGCTTTGGGGGCTGCGGCGGCCTTTGGGTACAGCGCCTATGCCCTGTTCGCCATGACGGACGCCCTGCTGCGGGGGGATATGGCCGGGGTGGACACCTATATGATGGAACTGTATTTTGAATCGGCGGGGATGATTTTGACGTTGATCACCCTGGGGAAGATGCTGGAGGCCCGGTCGAAGGGGCGCACCACCGACGCGCTGCGCAGCCTGATGGACCTGGCGCCCAAGACCGCGACCCTGGTGCGGGACGGCCAGGAGCAGGTGGTGCCTGTGGAGCAGGTGCAGCCGGGGGATGTTTTTGCCGTGAGGCCGGGGGAAACGATCCCGGTGGACGGGGTGGTGGCCACGGGCGTTAGCGCGGTGGACGAAAGCGCCCTGACCGGGGAGAGCGTGCCGGTAGATAAGGCACCGGGGGACCTGGTGTCCGCAGCCACGCTGAACCGCTCTGGCTACTTGCAGTGCAAGGCCAGCCGGGTGGGGGAGGACACCACCCTCTCCCAGATCATCCGGATGGTCAGCGATGCGGCGGCTACCAAGGCGCCCATTGCCAAGGCGGCGGATAAGGTTTCCGGGATTTTTGTGCCGGTGGTGATCGCCATTGCCCTGGTGACCACCGTGGTTTGGCTACTGCTGGGGCAGGGGGCAGGCTTTGCCCTGGCCAGGGGGATCTCGGTGCTGGTGATCAGTTGCCCCTGCGCCCTGGGCCTGGCCACGCCGGTGGCCATTATGGTGGGCAGCGGGCTGGGGGCCAAAAACGGCATTTTGTTTAAGACGGCCCTTTCCCTGGAGGCGGCCGGGCGCACGGAGGTGGTGGCGCTGGATAAGACCGGCACCATCACCAGCGGCCAGCCCAAGGTGACCGACCTGCTGCCCGCGGGGGACACCGGGGAAAACCGGCTGCTGGCGCTGGCCGCGGGCCTGGAGGCACCCTCGGAGCACCCGCTGGCGGCGGCCATTGTGGAGGAGGCCCGGGCCAGGGGGCTGGAACTGCCCGGCGCGGAGGGCTTTACCGCTGTACACGGCCGGGGGGTGCGGGCCAGCCTGGACGGGGCGGCCTATATCGGCGGCAACCTGGCTATGATGGAGGAGGCGGGCGTTCGCACGGCGGAACTGGACAGCCGGGCCGGGGCCCTGGCCGGGGAGGGCAAGACCCCCATGTTCTTTGCCAGGGAGGGGGATAAGGCGCTGCTGGGGGTGATTGCCGTGGCGGACACCCTCAAGGAGGACAGCCCGGAGGCTATACGGGAGTTGCAGGGCATGGGCCTGCGGGTGGTGATGCTGACCGGCGACAACCAGCGCACCGCCCAGGCGATCGGCAAGCAGGCGGGGGTGGATGAGGTGATTGCCGGGGTGCTGCCCGACGGCAAGGAGAGCGTGATCCGCCGGCTGAAAGAGCAGGGCAAAACCGCTATGGTGGGGGACGGCATCAACGACGCCCCGGCCCTGACCCGTGCAGACACAGGCGTGGCCATTGGCGCGGGCACGGACGTGGCCATTGACGCGGCGGACCTGGTGCTGATGAAGAGCCGCCTTTCCGACGTGCCGGCCGCCATACGGCTGAGCCGGGCTACCCTGCGGAACATCCACCAGAACCTGTTTTGGGCGTTCTTCTACAACGCGGTGGGTATCCCGCTGGCGGCGGGGCTGTTTATCCCCTTTGGGCTGACCTTGAACCCCATGTTTGGGGCAGCGGCCATGAGCCTTTCCAGCTTTTGCGTGGTGTCCAATGCCCTGCGGCTGAATTGGTTTAAGCTGCGGGACCCCCGCCACGACCACAGGCGTAAGCCGAAAAAACAGACCATAAATAAGGAGGAAATTGCTATGACAAAGACCATGAAGATTGAAGGGATGATGTGCGGCCACTGTGAGGCCAGGGTAAAGAAGGCTTTGGAGGCCCTGCCACAGGTGGAGAGCGCTGTGGTCAGCCATGAGGCCGGTACCGCGGTGGTGACCCTGTGCGGGGACATTGCCGACAGCGGCTTGCAGGCTGCTGTGGAGGCACAGGACTATCAGGTGACGGGCATCGAGTAAAAGAGGGGCCCAAGGGCAAAAAAAGAGCCTGCCGCGCTGCGGTGGGCTCTTTTTTTGCGGGTTAGGGGCCGCCCGGCGCCACCACCGCCAGGCGGCTGATGCCGTAGTAGCGGCAGACAGCGGCGGCGGCAGGGGGGATCTCCTCGCCGGGGACCAGGGGGGCTACGGCGGGGGGGCAGGAAACCTGGGGCGAGGCGGCCACCCGGCCAACGGCCTGGTCCAGGGGTAGGGTTTCCTGGGGAGAGAACATGGCCTGGCGGATGGACAGGACCTGCCGGGGCGGGGCGGGAAGGGGCGGGGCCTCCGCCAAAGGGGGGAGGGGGGGCCGCTGGGACAGTTGGGAAAGGGCTTGCTCCAGCAGGGAGAGGTCGCCGGGGGGGTTCTCCGGGGTGGGCATGAGCACCAGATAGTCCGGGCCGGCGTACTCGGCGGTAATGCCCTGGGCCTCTAAAGCGGCGGCCAGGGCCTGGCCGGTGTAGCCCCGGCTGCGCCCGTCCACGGTGATTTTCAGGGGTTCGTCCCCGGAAAAGGCCCAGCCCTGCCGGGACAGGCGGGCCTTGAGCCCGGCAATGTGGGCGGTGGCCTCTGCCAGGCGCCGGGGGTAGCCTTGGGCAAGATAGGCGTTGGCCTTGTCCAGGGACTGGAGGATCAGGTAGGAGGGGCTGGTGGAGCCGAACAGGGCCATGGCCGCGCCGCCGTGGGCGGAGAATTCTGGGGGGGCGGTAGGGGCAATGTGCAGGTAGGCCCCGCCGGTGAGTACCGGCAGGGTCTTGTGGGCGCTGTCGCAGCAGAGGTCCGCGCCCAGGGCCAAGGGGTGCCGGCTGGGGGAGAGGAAGGCCAGATAGGCCCCGTGGGCGTTATCCACCAGCAGGGGCACCCCCTGCCGGTGGGCGACGGCCCCTAAGGCGGGGATATCCGCGGTGTTGCCCAGGTAGTCCGGGCTGGTGATGTACACGGCCGCCGGGTAAGGCTCCTGGGCCAGGGCATCCGCCAGGCGGTGGGGGGGGATGGGGCAGCGGCAGAGGCTGCCTTCCCCCGGCGGGGGATAGAGCCAGCGGACGTCCAGGTCCAGCAGGGCGGCCGCGGTGAGAAAGGCCCGGTGGGCGTTGCGCCCGGCCACCACCACCGGCCTTTGCCCCGGATACCGCTGCCGGGCCCGGAGTACGGCCAGGTATAGCATGGCCCGGATGCACTGGGAGGAGCCCCCGGTGGCGTACAGGGTGGAACCTGCCCCAAAGAGCCCGGCGGCATTGCGCTGGCTTTGGGCGATGACGCCGGTGGGGGCGTAGAGCCAGTCGGCGCCGTCGATCTCGGTGATGTCGGCGGGCTCGCAGCCCAGGAAACACCGGCCCTTGTGCCCGGGCATATGCAGCCGTACCGGCTTCCGGCGGCGGTAGGCGGCGACAAAATCACAGATGGGGGTGTTCATGCCCCGGTAAGCCCGGCCTGGGCGCATTGCAGCATAATGGCGCACTCCATGCGCTTGCGGAACAGCTCGCACCCGGGCTTGTAGGCGCCGTTGACAGAGCCGGTGGCATGGTAGGCGTTGGCGGCGCATCCCCCGGAGCAGTACAGCTTGGCCCAGCAGTTGGCGCAGTCCGGGCGGGTGTACACGTTGCAGTTGCGGAAATCCTGCTGCACAAGGGGGGCCGTGACCCCTTCGTACACGCTGCCCAGGCGGAATTTCTCATCCCCCACAAACTGATGGCAGGGGTACAGGTCCCCCCAGGGGGTGACGGCCATGTACTCGGTGCCGGAACCGCAGCCGGAGATGCGCTTATAGATGCAGGGGCCCCCTTCCAGGTCCACCATATAGTGGTAGAAGGTAAAGGGGCGGCCCTCTTTTTGGCGGGCCAGCATGGTTTCGGCCAGCTTTTCGTATTGCTCCATCACCAGGGGCAGGTCCTCCGCCGTAAGGGCGGCCGGGTCGCTGGGGTCGCAGACCACGGGCTCCATGCTCAACTGGTCAAAGCCCAGGTCCAGCATGGCTTGGACGTCAGCCAGGAAATCCGGGTTATAATGGGTGAAGGTGCCCCGCATATAGTAGTTTTTGCCCCCCCGGGCCGCGACCAGTTGCCGGAACTTGGGGACGACGGTTTCCCAACTGCCCCGGCCGGCATAGTCTACCCGGAAACGGTCGTGGACTTCCCGGCGGCCGTCCAGGCTGAGCACTACGTTGTGCATCTCCCGGTTGGCAAAGCTGATGACGTCGTCATCGATAAGCACCCCGTTGGTGGTGAGGGTGAAACGGAAGTTTTTGCCGGCCTGCTGCTCTACCGAACGGGCATAGGCCACCAGGTCTTTGACCACCTGCCAGTTCATCAGGGGCTCGCCGCCGAAGAAGTCTACCTCCAGGTTGCGGCGGGAGCCGGAATTCTCTATAAGGAAGTCCAGGGCCCGGCGGCCTACCTCAAAGGGCATGAGGGCCCGCTCGCCGTGGAATTTGCCCTGGGAGGCAAAGCAGTAGGCGCAGTTCAGGTTGCAGGTGTGGGCCACGTGCAGGCACAGGGCCTTGACCACCGAACCGCTGCGCGCTTTAAAAGTGCCGGCCATGCCCTCGAAACGGTCCGGGGTGAAGAGGCGGCCTTCCTGCTCCAGCCGGGCGATGGCCTCCCAGCAGCCCTCCACCTCGGCGGGGGTGAGCTCCGGCCGGTGGGCGTACTTCTCCAGGATAGACCGGACGAGGGCCTCCCGCGGCAGCTCTTTATATTGGGCGATCATGTCATAGGCGGCTTCATCCACCACGTGTACCGCGCCGGAGCAGGCGTCCAGGACGATGTTAAAGCCGCCAAGCTTATATTGATGTACCATAAAAACTCCTTCCACAGGCCGGGGCCTGGAACCAAGAAAAAGTGCCGCCGGCCGTAGAGGCACAGCGGCACTTGAGAACCATGGGCCGGCTTATTTGCCGGCCTTTTTTTCACACTGCTGATTGGCGATACCGCAACTGGTTTTGCAGGCGGACTGGCAAGAGGTCTGGCACTCGCCGCAGCCGCCGTTTTTGGCGCTTTCGCACAGATCGCGGGTGTTCAAGGATTTGATCAGCTCCAAAGCTATTCCCTCCGTTCGCGCCGGGTGGCGCAGTTATTAAATGGGTCATATCTGACGGTATTGGTATTATAGCATAGCTGCAAGCCGCGTTGCGTCTTGCCAAATCGCCAGGGCGATTTGTAAACTTGCTCTGCAAGTTTCGGCTCTACTGAAATATCCTGGGGATATTATAGCATAGGGCCAGGGCGTTGTCAAGGCAGGGGGTGGGGCAGGGGGTGTTTAAACTCTTCCTTTGAATACGCCTAGTGGGGCCCTGGCCGGGGCCTTGAAGGTTAAAGGATCACACGGACGCGGATGATGGCGGGCAGGGAGCCCAGGGAGAGGGCCGCGGCGTGGGGGTCGCCGCCCTGGACGTCCAGGACGGTGTAGGCGTAGTTTTTGCGGGATTTGCTCTGCATATTTTCGATATTGATGCCGGCCTTGCCGCACACGGAGGTGAAGTCGGCGATTACGCCGGGCTGGTTTTCGTGGATGACGCAGATGCGCTGGGTGCTGGGCTCCCGTGGCATGGAGAGGCTGGGGAGGTTGACGGCGTTGACAATGTTGCCGTTCTCCAGGTACTCTTTTACCTGGTCCACGGCCATGACGGCGCAGTTGTCCTCGCTTTCGGGGGTGGAGGCCCCCAGGTGGGGCATGGCGATGAGGTTTTCGGCGCCGATCATCCCGTCGGTGGGGAAGTCAGTGGCGTAGGCGGCCACCTTGCCGCTTTGCAGTGCGGCCAGCAGGGCATCGCTGTCCACCAGGTCGCCCCGGGCCAGGTTGACGATGCGCACGCCGTCCCGCATTTTTTCCAGGCTGCCGGCATTGACCATGCCTTTGGTGTCCGGGGTGCTGGGGGCGTGCAGGGTGATGTAGTCGCAGTGCTGGTAGATCTCCTCCAGCGTCAGGGAGCGGTGCACGGACCGGGACAGCCGCCAGGCGGCATCCACGGAGAGGAAGGGGTCATAGCCGTAGACCTCCATGCCCAGGGAGTGGGCGGCGTTGGCCACCAAAATGCCGATGGCACCCAGCCCTACCACGCCCAGGGCCTTGCCTTGCAGCTCCGGCCCGGCGAACTGGGCTTTGCCTTTTTCCACCAGCTTGCCGACCCCGGCGCCCTGGCCCTTGAGGGTCTTGACCCAGTCTATGGCCGGGGCGATTTTCCGGGAGGCGAGCAGCAGGGCGCAGAGCACCAGCTCTTTAACGGCGTTGGCATTGGCACCGGGGGTGTTGAACACCACCACGCCCTTTTTGGCGCAGTCTTCCACCGGGATATTGTTGGTGCCGGCACCGGCCCGGGCAATGGCCAGCAGGTTTTCTTCCAGGGCCATGTCGTGCATGGAGGCGGAGCGCACCAAAATGGCGTCCGGGGACTCTATC
Source organism: Acutalibacter caecimuris (assembly GCF_034335085.1). Taxonomy (NCBI): domain Bacteria; kingdom Bacillati; phylum Bacillota; class Clostridia; order Eubacteriales; family Acutalibacteraceae; genus Acutalibacter; species Acutalibacter caecimuris. The sequence continues at coordinate 52,381 of NZ_JAWXXJ010000022.1, forward strand.
TCCGGGGAGAAGGTGTAGCGCTCGCCAAAGCGCTTGGTACCTACGGGGCTGATTTTGTTGAGGCAGCGTATTTTGTACATGGGGATCATCCTCTCATGAAATATTGCGGGGCGGTTGGGGGCTTAGCCGTTTTCCTGTTCGAACTGCTGCATAAAGGCTACCAGGGCCTCTACCCCCTCAGGCGGCATGGCGTTGTAGATGGAGGCCCGCATACCGCCCACGCTGCGGTGGCCTTTCAGGTTGACAAAGCCGGCCGTGGCGGCCTCTTTGACAAATTTGGCGTCCAGGTCCTTGTCGCCGGTGACGAAGGTCACGTTCATGATGGAGCGGCTGTCTTTTTCGGCACAGCCCTTGAATAGCCGGGAACTGTCCAAAAAGCCGTACAGCACCTGGGCTTTTTGCACGTTGCGGGCCTCCATGGCCTCCAGGCCGCCGATCTCGTCCCGGATCCACTCCAGCACCAGCTTGCAGATGTAGATGGACCAGCAGGGGGGCGTGTTGTACATACTCTCGTTTTTGGCCATGACCCCGTAGTTGAACATGGTGGGGGTGCCTGGTTGGGGCTCGCCGATCAGGTCCTCCCGGACAATGACAATGGTGAGGCCGGCGGGGGCCACGTTCTTTTGGGCGCCGGCGTAGAGGAGGCCGAACCGGGTGACGTCCATGGGCCGGCTGAGGATGCAGGAGGAGATATCCGCCACCAGGGGTACCCGGCCGGTAGGGGGGAGCCGACTCCAGGTGGTGCCGTAGATGGTGTTGTTCAGGCAGATGTGGAAGTAGTCGGCATCCGGGCGGAACTGGCTTTCGTCCAGGGTGGGGATGCGGGAGAAGTTATCCTCTTTGGAGGAGGCCACGGCTTTGCAGTCGCCGTAGCGGGCGCCCTCCTGGAAGGCTTTGGTGGAGAACTGGCCGGAGAGGACGTAGTCCGCCTTGCGGGACCCGGTCAGCAGGTTCATGGGCACGGCGGCAAACTGGCTGGAGGCCCCGCCCTGTAAAAACAACACCTGGTAGTTTTGGGGGATACCCATGACTTCCCGGAGCAGGCGCTGGGCGTCTTTGATGATGGCATCGTAGACAGGGGAGCGGTGAGACATCTCCATAACGGACTGGCCGGAGCCCTGGTAGTCCAGCGTTTCGGCGGCGGCCTTTTGCAGCACGGATTCCGGCAGCATGGAGGGGCCGGCGGAGAAGTTGTAAACTCGTGACATAAATTTGCCTCCCGGTTGGAATATTTTTTATTTCGTTAGCGTAATAAAGGAGCTTATAACTATTATTATACCGTGGAGGGTCCTGAAATGCAAGAAAAAACCCGGCCAAACCCGGCCCTTTGGAAAAATGCGGCGAATTTCATAAAATATTTGCACTAAGCTCCCCATATATGATATAATAGCGTTTATAAGGGCCAGGGGCGTTGGGCGGGGTACCGGCAAACGCCTGCGCGCCCGGAGAACAGCCGCACAGCCGTGCGGGCGCCTACAAGGCGGGGCCCCGGAAGGGGCCGGGCAATCTCAAAACAGGAGGCAAAACTATGCAGGTAAAGGACATTGTTGACATTTTGAAGTGCCAGGTACTGATTGAAGGCGACATGGAGCAGGAGGTTAAGACCGCCTGCGGCAGCGACATGATGAGCGATGTGCTGGCGTTTGTAAAGGACCAGTCGGTACTGCTGACGGGGCTGATGAACCCCCAGGTGGTGCGCACGGCGGAGATGATGGATATGCACTGCATCATTTTTGTGCGGGGCAAGCCGGTGAACCAGCAGGTGCTGGATTTGGCGGAGATGAAGGATATGACGGTGCTTTCTACCCCGTACCGGATGTTTACCGCCTGCGGGCTGCTGTTTGAGAATGGGCTGCGAGGGGGGTGCGACATCCAATGAGTATGCTGCATTTGGAGTATCAGGTGCCCGGAGATGACTTTACCAGGGCGGGCGAGGCCAGCGGGGACGTGAAACATAAGCTGAAAAAGCTGGGGTACGAGCCGGACGCCATCCGCCGGGTTGCCATTGCCATGTACGAGGGGGAGATTAACCTGGTGATACATGGGGGCGGCGGCGAGGCCGTGGTGGACGTGGACCCGGACCGGGTGGACATTGCGCTGATTGACCAGGGGCCGGGCATACCGGACGTGGAACAGGCCATGCAGGCCGGTTGGAGCACCGCCCCGGACAACGTGCGCGCCCTGGGCTTTGGGGCGGGCATGGGCCTACCCAACATGAAGAAGTACACCGACGAGATGACCATTGACTCTACCGTTGGGGTGGGGACGACGGTGAAGATGGCGGTGTTCCCGGGACGGAAATAACCAAGATTCTGCTTTGGGGCCCGGTTTTTGCCGGGTGCTGCCCCAAAGAAGGAGGAATGTCATATCATGGCAGAGTTTTATCATTCTGTGACGCTTTTTGAGGATAAATGCGTGGGCTGTACCAACTGCGTCAAGCGCTGCCCCACCGAGGCGATCCGCATACGGGGGGGCAAGGCGTTTATTGCCCCGGAGCGGTGTATTGACTGCGGGGAGTGCATACGCATCTGCCCCCACCACGCCAAACGGGCCAGGTTTACCCATATGGACGCGTTGGAGCGCTTTACATATAAGATCGCCCTGCCGGCGCCGGCGCTGTACGGCCAGTTTAACAATCTGGACGACATTGACTATGTGCTGACCGGCCTTAAGCAACTGGGCTTTGACCAGGTGTATGAGGTTTCACGGGCGGCGGAGCTGGTGAGCGAGGCCACCCGCAAGCTGATGTACAACGCCGAAAGCGGGGCGGATATCCCCCGGCCGGTGATCAGTTCGGCCTGCCCGGCGGTGGTGCGGCTGATACGGGTGCGGTTCCCGGATTTGTGCGGCCATGTGCTGCCGTTGAAGTCGCCCATGGAAACGGCGGCGGGGATGGCCAAGAAGGAGGCCGCGGAAAAGACCGGCCTGCCGGAAAGCCAGATCGGCTGCTTTTTCATCACCCCCTGCCCGGCCAAGGTGACGGACATTAAAATGCCGTTGGGCATGGGGCGGTCCCAGGTGGACGGGGCCATTGCCATCAGCGAGGTGTTCCCCCAGTTGAGCCACAAGATGGACCACCTGGAATGCGTGGAGCCCATTGCCAACTCGGGGATCATCGGGGTGGGCTGGTCCACCAGCGGGGGGGAGTCGGCGGCGCTGCTGAACGAAAAATACCTGGCCGCGGACGGCATTGAGAATGTGATCCGGGTACTGGAGGAGATTGAGGACGAGCGCATAGGCGACCTGGACTTTATTGAACTGAACGCCTGCGCCGGGGGCTGCGTGGGGGGCGTGCTGTGCGTGGAGAACCCCTATGTGGCCAAGGCGCGGATACAGCGGCTGCGCAAGTACCTGCCTGTCAGCCAGAACCACCTGGCGGGGGGGCCTATTCCCAGGGAAATGGAGTGGGAGGGGGAGTTGGAGTTTTCCAATGTGATGACCCTTTCCACGGATTTGAAAGAGGCCATGCAGATGATGGTGGAGATCAACACCCTGGAAGAGGAACTGCCGGGGCTGGACTGTGGCGCCTGCGGCGCGCCTACCTGCCGGGCCTTTGCAGAGGACGTGGTGAAGGGGGCGTGCAAGAAGGCGGACTGCGTGTTTGTGTACCGGAAACAGATGCAAAAGCTTTCCAGTACGCTGAGCGAACTGGAAGGCGGGTTGGGCTGGCACCCGGGGCAAGGGGAAGGGTGAAACGGGCCGGCGGGCTGGGGGAGAGCGGCGTGGGGGGCGGGT
>NZ_JAWXXJ010000023.1:0-50410 GCF_034335085.1 Acutalibacter caecimuris
GGCCCAGGGCCGAGAGGCGGCTGGGTCGGATCCGGGATGTCCACGCCGGGGTCATCCGTGGGCTCGGCAGTAGGCTCCGCGCTGGGCGTGGGGGTCGCTACCGGCTCCGGGGTGACGATTACCACCGGGGGCTTAATGGGCGTGGTGGGTTCCTCCGGGCTAGGTTCAGGCTCGGTGCTCTCCCACTGGGCCGTAATGGTGATGACAGTGTTTTCACTGCCCTCTTCCCACATAGGCGCGCCCCAGCCGGTGAAACGATAACCGTCGCGGGTGGGATCGGCAGGGTACTCGATTGCCACGTCGTCCATATCCATGCCGGTCAGGTAGCCGGTTTCCTCGTCAATATTGAATTCCCCGTCGGTCAGTACGCTGTCGGGGTCAACCGTTGCCGTGTGCACGGGCGTATCGTTATAGCCGTTCAGCCACTTGACGGTAATTGTGGCGGGGTCGGGGTCGACCGGAGGCGGCGTATCGCGGTCATAGCGCAGGGTTATGGTGTCGTCCGTACCAAGTGTGATTTCCTTAGGGGTGGCAGAGGTGTAGGTGTAGGTTTTATCTTGATAATCGGTAACCTTCGTAATCCCATCAGCCGTGACTGTGTCACCCACTGTGCCGTTGAATGACTCTGTAAAGGAACCATCCCTTGTATCATTGGTATAGTACTCGTGCACTACGGTGTAGGTGGTGGGGATGGGGTCCGGCTTGCAGGTTACACAGATGGTGGCAAGTATCGTGTTTTTGCTCTCAGCGCCCTTCCATTTACTTGCTTCCGAATCCCACGTCAGGGTGATGGTTTCGGTTTCGGCCTGGCCTTGCGCAAGTTCATGTGTTTCGCCAACGCCGAAAGCGGGCGCCAGGGCGTACATTTTTGCATATACCTTGCTGTTCAGCGTGACGGGGCACTCCCACTTACCGGTTGTCTCGTTCTTAGTGACCGTTCCAACCTCGGCCTCGGCCTCGGTAGAATTAGACCATGTGCTGTAGGTCTTTTCGTCATGGGGCAGGCCATCCCCCGTGCTTACGCACTTAACCTTGACAAAGTTGTGTAAAATGCCGAACAAATCCTCGCGGGTGGGGGCATCAGGTTTAGTGGGCCCATCGTCCTCCCAAATGGCGTAAAGGGTTTTGGTTACGGGGTTGGCGGTGCTGCCTTTGCCTTCTTCCCAGTCAAGGGTGACAGGGGCGCCGGGCGCATAGCTGGTGCCCGTACCGTCGGCTTCCGTATTCCACTCCTTAAACTTCATGCCAGCGGGGGCAGTAAAGGCGTTTTGGGCAGCTTTAAGGCTTGCAGTGGTGTTCGCTACGGTAGTCGTGGTGGGGTTCATGCTACCACTGCCGCCCTTGGCATCGTATACCAGCTTATAGTCGGCGTTGACTGTTACGTTGATCGTTTCAGTATCTTCAATCCACTTACCCTTAAAACTAATTTCACTGTAACCCTGGTTGCAGCGGTTGCACCGTTGCCAGGTGTAATAGTAGTAGTAATTCTGGTAAGTCTGGAATTTAAGCGTAGAATAACCGGGCGTTTGGCCGGTTACGCCAATTTCCAAAGCAGGGTAGCCAAGATAGTCTGCATCTTGCCAGTCATTGGAAGAATAACCTTCCAACTTCCAATCGATATTTTGGGGATTAGCAATCGAAGTATCGGAACTTGTCAGTTTCTGGTTCTCGTCAACCGCAATCCAGTCCGGCGTTACTTCAACAAGCACATTGCCGCAATAGCAGGTGGCAGATTTCGTATATAGCCGCTGGTCTGCGCCACGCTCGCCGACCTTTGTTACAATGGTTGTAGGAGGGTTTGTGTACGCATACACAGGGTTATTCGGATATGTGCCTTCATAAAGCTGGGCGACTTCCTTCCCGTTGGCGTAAAACCTATCAGTAGGAGTAAACCCAGGAATTGCAGCGAGCGCGCTGGCGCTAAAAGGCACCATGCCCACCAGCAGCACGAGGGCGACGAACAGAGCAAGTCCGCGCTTGCCTAGTTTTCTAAATTTTGTCATGCAATAATCTTCCTTTCTTTGCAAAGTTTTTTCGGATGCAAAGGATCCGGCGGCCGGGCTGGCATAGATCCGGTGTCAATCCTTAGCCCCCATAGCTTTGCGTCCCGTCATTTCTGGCGGTTTGCTAATTATAACCAGTAGCCGGGCCGGCGTGTGGCAAGCCGTCTGCTTTACGGCTGGCAGGTAGCCCCCTTGCTTTGCGTCCCGCCCTTTCGGGCGGTTTGCCTTTTATAATTAGCGGCTAGGCTGACATAGTTCAGCTTTTCTCCATCGTAACGAAATAGAACCTTAGTCCCTCAGCTTTGCGTCCCGTAGTTTCCCGCGGTTTGCCAAATTTTCTCCTCGCGGACGCACTGTCCGTGGCCGTAACCTGTGCGACCACCCCCTTTATTAGCCCCAAGGCTGGCAAAAAAGCCCCTTAAAACCTCCTCTTTGCCGCTGCAAAACCGCCAAAAAAGCCCCGAACCCCTTGCAAGAAAGTGTACTTTCTTGCAAACTTTTTTGCGGCCTTTGTTAATTAACATTTTACCACATCATTTCCAAATTGGCAATATCCTCTAAGGAAAAAACAGCCATTATTACCATACTTTTTTTGTGTAGGACAACTTACAAGAAAGTACACTTTCCTGCAACCCCGTGGCCGCCATAGCCGCGCCCGCCCCGGTGTGCCGCCTTGTGACGCGCCCCGGCCGCCGGCATACCATAAGAAAGGGGGCTTGCCAATGGCATTTGTGGCGGAACCGGGCCCGCCCAGCCGGGTTTTCCGCGGGCTATAAGCGTGGCGGTTGGGCGCACAGAGCAAGCCGCGACCGGAACACACATTTGGCAAACCGCGGGAAACTGCGCGACGCAAAGCTATGGGAACTAAGGTATCGGCAGGTGCAAGATGTGTACAATGCACAAAAAGCGATGCTATGTTAGCCCGGCTGCTGGTAAACATGGCAACCCGCCGGAAACGGTGGTCACGCAAAGCCACGGGGCCTACGGCGCAGGTGTGCGCTAAGGCAGCCCAGCCGCCGGATCCTTTGCATCCGAAAAACCTTTGCAAAGAAAGGAAGATTATTGCATGACAAAATTTAGAAAACTAGGCAAGCGCGGACTTGCTCTGTTCGTCGCCCTCGTGCTGCTGGTGGGCATGGTGCCGCTGGGGGCTAGTGCGGCTGACACACCCGTAAAAACGGATAATGTCACCAAAACTGCATACAGTCAGTATAACCCGAATACCCAATACTCCAACACTGTAAGTGGGTGGAACGCAGCAAATGGATATGGCACGGTTATGTTAGACGATGAAAACCCCACTGCAACGGATGTTGCTTTCTGTCATTACTGGGGGGCTCACTTTGCTGGTTGGGCTAACGGATATTATAATGTAACCGCAATAAGTTCAAACAGTAAAGTCGCAACAGCAACGACTGTTTCGACTAAAAATGGTCTGGTAGTCAATTTTGAGAAAGGCACTGAAAAGGGCAAGACAACAATCGAGGTAGCTTATACCATCGACTCGCTGCGTACTACTGCAAATATTGCCTCCGATAGTCAGACCGTATCAGGTTTTAACGGGTATATCTACTACACCGTTACCAATGATGGTACAGGCGGCAGCAACCCTGAGCCGACCAAACCTAATAAACCTACCGTAGACGATGTACCCGGCAAAAGCCAAAATGGCTATGTTTATGTTAAATGCGAATCCTATCCGAACGCAAATCCCCTCTACAACTCAACGAGGACACACGCTGGCTATATGAATCTTAGTAATTCAACAAACGGCTGGTCATTCGGCGAGGTTTATGAGAATGACGGGCGTTTTGGAGCGGATGCCCCTGCGAAGGATTATCCTTGGCTTTGCGATTTGACCATTAATCAGGATTGGTATCTGACACAATGGAATAAGAACTACGCGGGTAACGAAGGCCTCCATTACCTTGCCAAGCCCGACGAGGTTGTAAAGATGACCTTTGTGTTTGATGGGCGTAGTTGGCTTTACTTTACAAACGAGGTTCCCATAACCGTTTGGACAACGCATGAAACGCCCGTTGCCCCCGCTACCACCACCTACAAGGTTGTGCGCGAGTACTTCTATAATGGTGAGAAGGCAGCTACGGTAACCGGTAAGGAGCAAACTGCCAACGTAGGCGACAAAATCACCGGCGCTAAACTGGCCAAGGAGAACCCTGCGTGGAACACCCACACCATAGATGGAGAAAAAGTGGAGTTCACCTATGCTGGCAGTGAGCCTGATACACTGACACTTAGTGCTGCAGCCGCGCTTAATGTGATTACCCTGCGGTATGAGAAGAACGAGGAAACACCCAAGAAAATCACCCAGTTCACAAAGAAACTGGTAGAGAGCGAAACGGACGCCCCTGAAGGTGTGTCTGGTATCACCTACCCCGACCAGCCCGGCCCCGATGGCAAGGTTATCATGCCTGCGGGCGGTTCCGTAACCCTGCTGTACAAACTCACCGTTACCGGCGATGCCGGCGCGGCGTACAAGGTTACTGACGATGGCGCAAAGTGGGTGGGCGGCGACCCGATGGAGGGTACCATCCCCGAAAGCGGCGAGGCTGTTATCTACGTGACCAAGACCTACAACGAGGGTGATATCGAGGATGGTCATCTCACAAACATTGCCAAGGTTACCCCTGGTATAGGTGACAATAGCAACACAACCTCCTCTGAAAGAACCCCCGTGGAAGTAGAGGAAGAGCAGCCCAAAACCGTTGAGGTTCCTGTAACCGTCAAAGTCCGCTTTGAGGGGCTTGAAGGTGTGTTCGGTGTGTGCACGCATCCGGAAGACTTCTCCCTGATAGGTACAAAAAATAACCCTACAGGGGCAACCTTCTCTTATTATGCGATAGAGGGTAACGACCACGGCGATGACAAAGAGGACGATGGTACGCCCTTTGTAACATTTGCTGAAGCGCATGGTTTCGAACCTTGGACGGTAGAGCTGGGCAAAGAGTACACTGTCCAGTTTACGGAGGACTACTACACCGTTGACGGCTACACCTGCGTGTCTATTGATGAGAAGAAGGACGATAAAAAGCACATCGTTACCAGAACCGTAACCTTCACCGAGAATGATGTAACGAACGGCTACGAGTTTGTTATTACCAATGTGTACGAAAAGACCGCAGACCCCGACCCCGAAACCGCCATCATTACCCTGAACTATGAGGCGAATGGCGGCACAGGCAGCATGGATGCGGACAGCCAGGAGGTGGCAGTGGGCGCAAGCGCGTCCTTCACTGTGAAGGAAAACGCCTTTACGCACCAGGGCTACACCTTTACCGGTTGGAACACAGCGGCTGACGGGAGCGGCGAAACGGTTGCTGCTGACAGCATCTTCACAACTGCTGTCAATGCGACCCTCTACGCCCAGTGGGAGAACAACGACCCCGACCCCACCGACCCCGGCCCCGGCCCGGTAGATCCTGATCCCGACCCGGTCGACCCCGACCCGGTCGACCCGCCCAAGCCCCCGGTGGTAATCGTCACCCCGGAGCCGGTAGCGACGCCCACGCCCAGCGCGGAGCCTACTGCCGAGCCCACGGATGACCCCGGCGTGGACATCCCGGATCCGACCCAGCCGCCTCTCGGCCCTGGGCCCTCTGATGACCCCGGCACGGACATCCCGGACGAGGATCCCCCCATGGGCGACAACCCCATCCTGAACCTGGTAGACCACTACCACTACCTGGTGGGCTATCCCGACGGCTCCATCCGCCCCGGCGCCAACATTACCCGCGCCGAGGTGGCCGAGGTGTTCTACCGCCTGATGACTGCCGACGCCCGCGTAGCCAACTGGGCAACCGGCAATAGCTACAGCGATGTAATCGACACAGCCTGGTACACCGACGCCATCAACGTGATGAGCAAGGCCGGCATCGTGAACGGCTACGAGGACGGCACCGCCCGTCCCAACCGTGCCATCACCCGCGCCGAGTTCGCCATGATCGCGTCCCAGTTCCTGGCCGACTACGTGGAAGATCCGGGCACCACCACCTTTACCGACATCCAGGGCCATTGGGCCGAGAGCGCCATCCGGAAGGTCCAGTCCATCGGCTGGGTCAACGGCGACGCCGGCACCACCAACTTCCGCCCCAACGACAAGATCACCCGCGCGGAGGCGGCGGTCATCTTCAACAATATGTTGGAGCGCACCCCCGACGCGGAGCATCTGGACGGGGCGATGAAGGTATGGCCGGACAACGACCCCGGCGCCTGGTACTACGCAGCCATGCAGGAGGCCACCAACTCCCACTACTACACCGGCAACGAAGAAACCGAGAGTGAAGAGTGGGCCGAGGTGTTCGAGCACGACTGGGTAACCCTGAAGGCCTACTGGAAGGCCAACGCCGGCCAGTCCCCGGAGGAATAAGCAAATAGCACAATAAGCCCAACAGACCAACAGCACGACAAAGCCCGAAAAGCTAGATAAGTGACCAAAAACTCCCCCGGCGGCTACGGCCTCCGGGGGAGTTTTCTAAAGCGCTGCCCTCTTGCTTTTTTAGCAGGAATATGCTAACATGGTAGTTAATTGACACCAGGAAGGAAGTTATACATGGTCAGGGATATGACAAGAGGCAACCCGGTACGCTTATTGCTCGCCTTTGCCGCGCCTATGCTGCTGGGCAATGTTTTCCAGCAGCTCTATTCTACGGTAGATGCCATGGTTCTGGGCCGGGGCGTGGGGGTAGAGGCCCTGGCCGCTGCGGGGGCCACCGGCTCTATCCATTTTTTCGTGTTCGGTTTTGTCACCGGGCTTACCCACGGCTACTCGGTACTGGTCGCCCAGCGTTTCGGCGCCGGCGACCCCCAACGGGTGCGCCAGGCCGTGGCCAACGCGGTCTATCTGGCCGCGCTTTCCTCCCTGGTAATCACCGCTTGCAGCCTGCTCTTCTCCCGCCCCCTTTTGCAGTTGATGGGCACCCCGGCAGATATCTTCGAAGGCGCGCTGCTGTACATACGCATCACCTTTATAGGCATCCTTGCCACGGTTTTTTACAATGTGCTGGCCAGCGTCCTGCGGGCTTTGGGGGATAGTATCTCCCCGCTGGTGGTGGTCATTATCAGTTCCCTCATCAACGTGGGGCTGGACTGCCTCTTCGTGCTGGGGCTGGGCCTGGGCATTGCCGGGGCGGCCTGGGCCACGGTGCTGGCCCAACTGCTTTCGGGGCTGATGTGCCTATACCTGCTGGGGCGTATGGAGTTGATGCACTTTACCAAAGACGACCTTCGCCCCCACCCCCACACCCTGTGGGAGCTGCTGCGGCTGGGCGTGCCCGTGGGGCTGATGAACTCCGTCACCGCCATTGGGGGCATGATCCTGCAAGGCATTGTCAACGGGTTCGGTTCCGCCACCGTGGCTGCCTACACCGCCTCCTCCCGGCTGATCGGCCTGGCAGAACAGCCCGGCAGCATCATCGGCCTGTCCCTGGGCACCTACGTGGGCCAAAATCTGGGCGCCGGCCGGCTGGACCGGGTGCGGCTGGGGGTACGCAGGGCCATTGCCATGTCCTTGGGTATCAACTTGCTTATCACCCTGCTGCTGATCTTCCTGGGCAAACCCCTTACCGCCCTGTTCGTCAGCGGCACAGAGCAGGCCATTATCGACATGGCCTACCCCTACCTGGTCATAGCCGGGCTGATGGAATGGTCCTTGGGCCTGCTGTTCGTATACCGTTTCTCCCTGCAAAGTCTGGGCGATACCTTTGTCCCCCTGCTCTCCGGCGCCCTGGAGCTGGGCCTGCGCATTGGTGTGGTGCTGTTTTTGTCCCAGGTGCTGCACATGGGTTTCCTGGCCATCTGCATTGCCGATGTTTCCGCCTGGTTCGGCGCGGCGGCCCTGCTGTGCGCGGCCTATTATATCCGTATGGGGCGCCTGCATCCCACCACGCAAAAGCGCCAAAGCTGAGCGGCCCTGTCCCGCCCAGCTTTGGCGTACGCACCCTTGCCTTTGTGCAGGCTTATGCCGCGCCGTTTGCCTCTTCGTCCCCCAACTGTTCACACTGCTCTACCATGGTTTGGGCAAAAATCCCATACCCCATAGCCGGGTCATCCATAAACACATGGGTCACCGCCCCGGCCAGTTTGCCGTCCTGCAAAATGGGCGCACCACTCATCCCCTGCACAATACCCCCTGTTGCTTCCAACAGCCGGGGGTCTGTCACTTTTACCACCAGGTTGCGGGTAGGCTTGCCAGTATTCTGCACTTCCTCTATCCGTGCGTCATACTGTTTAGGCCCCGTTTCGTCAATACTCACCAGCAGTTTCACCGGTCCGGGGCGCACCTCCTCCCGGCCGAGCACCTCCACAGGCGCACCGGCCGGGGGCTCGTCCAGGGTGCCGAATACCCCGGTTTCATTGTTGGCCAGCAGCCGCCCCATAGGCTGGTCAGAGGAAAAATATCCCCGCAACTGCCCCGGTTCCTGGGGCAGCCCCTTTACAATGCCGCATAGGGTGATCCCCGCCGGTTCCCCGCTTTTCAGGGCCATCACGCTGCCGGCGTCCGCATCACAGATGCCGTGCCCCAGCCCGGCAAAAGTCCCTGTAGCCGGATGGTAAAAGGTGAGGGTCCCCACCCCCGCTGCGCTGTCCCGCACCCACATACCGGTTTTAAACGAACCCTCGCCGAACACGGGCCTTACCACGGCCTCAAACTCCTCCTGGCCCCGGCGTACCAAAAAGGTGATACTCTCCCCTTGGCTGCGGCCGATATACTGGGCCAGCGCCGCATTGCTCTGTATCTCCAGCCCATCCGCCGCCAGCAGGTAGTCCCCGGCCCGCAGGCCCGCGTCCTCAGCCGGGCAGCAAGTCCCCTCCGCGGTATAAATATCCGATAGGGAGGCAACAATAACCCCGTCCGTAAACAGCTTGATGCCAAACGCCTTCCCCAGTGGCACCACGCTGTTTTCCGGGGCCTCTATAAGCGTTTGCTTTTCCTCCGCCTGGTTAAACACCGACGCCTCCGCTACCTGTGGCTCTCTGGGGTTTTCCAGGCCCAGCAGGCTTACCGTCACCAGCATACACAGGGCGGTCACGCCCACGCTCATGGCAAAAGTGCGCATGGCCTTGGCCATCGCGCCCCGGCTTATCCTGTTTTTTTTCAAATTTCCACCCCCTTCCGGGGCCGAAAGCCCGCCCTCCCGGCAAGCTTTTTACTAAAACCATCTCCGCGGCCCGCACCGGCAGCACAGCCGGCGTGAGGCCGCGGCGTTTTCCGGCCCGTTTTTAATTTGCCACGCAAGTGCAAAAATATGATGGAAATTAAAAACGCCCCTGCACATCTGGTGCAGGAGCGAGAATTTTTGGTCTGCCGCAACTACCGGGCAAAGCGGTTGGCATTTCCGCAAAGGCTGCGGGCCGCGGTCCGGCGGTTGCCGGTCTCGCCCGGTAGAAGGGACAGTGAAGGTCGAACCTTAAAAATGTAATAAGTAAAATGATATAGACAAAATTTTATCTGTTGCCTTTATTTGGTAATTTCCTGTGCCGTACCACCCCTTTCGCTTTCGATGGTCTAAGTATATTCCCCAATTATGTCATAGACTTCAAGACAATTTGAAGTTTCAGTTAGAATTTTGTGAACGATTTTTTAACATATTGTCGAACTTGACGGCCGCCCGCCTATCTTGGGCATCACCCCATAGCAGGCCACAATCCGCCGCCAAAAAGCCCCCGGCATCCGCAGCCCTTCCCCCGGCCCCCTTTATAAAAAAACGCATCCCCTGCCCGCCGGCCGCCTTCCATTATTTCCTGTTGAAACCGCTATGGTTTTGTGATAAAATAGAAAAGCATAAGTTACGTATACCCACTGCCATACCCCATATCCCACCGGTTTATAGAAGGGAGGCAGCCCATGCCCCACAGCATCACCGTCATCTGCGGCCATTACGGCTGCGGAAAGACCAACCTGGCCCTGAACCTGGCCCTGGAGGCCGCCAAAACCGGCGCCCCTGTCACACTGGCTGATCTGGACATTGTAAACCCCTACTTCCGCTCCAGCGACCACCGGGACCTGTTGGCCGCCCACGGCGTAAGGCTGATCGCCCCGGTTTTCGCCGGCACCACCCTGGACACCCCCACCCTGCCCCCGGCGCTTGCCTCTATCTTTGCGCCCTCGTCCGGCCAGGTGTTCATAGACGCCGGCGGCGGCGACGCGGGCGTTACCGCTTTGGGTGGCCTGGCCGGCCGCCTACTGGCAACCGGCTACCGGATGCTTTATGTTGTCAACCGCTACCGCGCCCTGTCCCAAACCCCGGCGGAAGCCGCGTCCCTGCTGGAAGAGATCGAAACCGCCAGCCGCCTAAAGGCCACCGGCCTTGTCAACAACTCCCATCTGGGCGTTGAAACTACTTTGCCCGGCCTGCTGGCCGCCGTGGGGTTTGCGAAAGAAACCGCCCGGCTCACCAGCCTCCCCCTCCTCTTCTCCACCGCCCCGGACTTCGCCCTAAACGGCCAGCCGCCACCCAAGGGTTTCCGCACCGTCCGGCGGCTGGTGCGTTTTGCATGGGAGTAGCGCTTACACAGCCCAACTTAAATATATGCAATAAATAGGCCACCGTTTTCATGATTTCACACCCAAAAGGAGGAACCACCATGCCGAAAATCATCATAGACGAAACCGTCTGCAAAGGCTGCGGCCTATGCGCCGGGGCCTGCCCCTTAAAGATCATCGCACTGGATCTGGGCAGCCTGAACCCCAAAGGCTACCATCCCGCCCGGGTCAGCCAGCCGGACAAATGCGTCGGCTGCGCGGCCTGCGCCACCATGTGCCCGGACACAGCCATCACGGTAGAAAAGTAAAGGCGAAAGGAGAAACATCCCCATGAAATTACTGATGAAAGGCAACGAGGCCCTGGCCGAGGCGGCCATCCGGGCTGGTTGCCGACACTTTTTCGGCTATCCCATCACCCCGCAAACCGAGCTGGCCGCCTATATGTCCAAGCGTATGCCCAAAATCGGCGGTACATATCTACAGGCCGAGTCCGAGGTGGCCGCCATCAATATGGTACTGGGGGCGGCCGCGGCCGGCGTGCGGGCCATGACCTCCTCCTCCTCCCCCGGCATCAGCCTCAAGTCTGAGGGCATTTCCTACATGGCCGGTTCCGACCTGCCCGCGCTGATCATCAACGTGCAGCGTGGCGGCCCCGGCCTGGGGGGCATCCAGCCCTCCCAGGCAGACTACTGGCAGGCCACCAAAGCCACCGGCCACGGGGATTTCCAAATCCTGGTATTCGCCCCCTCCACCGTGCAGGAGATGGTGGATCTGGTCAGCACCGCCTTTGACGCTGCCGGCCGCTGGCGGATGCCCGCCATGATCTTAGCCGACGGTATGCTGGGCCAGATGATGGAGCCGGTGTCACTGCCGGAAGAAACCGCGGACACGCAGCCGCCCGCAACCCCATCTTGGGCGGCGGACGGGCATCAGGGCCGGCGGCAGCACCATGTGATCAACTCCCTGTACCTTACCCCCGATAAGCTGGAGGATCTGGTCGTAGAGCGCTACCGGCGCTACGAGCAGGTGAAGGCCCAGGAGCAGCGGGCCGAGGAATACCTGTGCGAGGACGCCGACATCGTGGTGGTTGCCTACGGCGCCTCCGCCCGGGTGGCGAAAAGCGCCGTCAACAAGGCGCGGGAACAGGGCCTGAAGGCCGGCCTGCTGCGTCCCGTCACCCTGTGGCCTTTCCCGGAAACCGCCCTGCAAACAGCCGCCGCCCACGCCAAAGCCTTTTTGGTGGTAGAAATGAGCATGGGCCAGATGGTGGACGACGTAAAGCTTGCCATCAACTGCCGGGTGCCTGTCCGTTTCTTTGGCCGCACCGGCGGCATCATCCCTACCCCCGCAGAGGTGCTGGGGGAGATCCAAACGCTGCTGTAGACCCGGCCATCCGCCAAGGGAGGACATATATGAAACCATACGCTGACCTGCACATCCATACCAGCCTGTCCGACGGCAGCGCTTTGGCCGGCGAGGCCATAACCGCTGCCAGGGACCATGACGTTTCCTTTATATCCATCACAGACCACAACACCGTGGCCGCCTATTCCGAAACCACCTGGCAGCAAGCGGAAAGCGCCGGGGTCTGCCTGCTGCCAGGTGTGGAGCTGGATGTGATCCACCAGGGGAAACAATACCATCTGTTGGGTTTCGGGGTAGATTGCCAAAACAGCCTGCTGCTGGAAACCTGCGCCCACAATACCCAGGTCCAGGAGGCATACAACCTCTCCCTGCTCAGGCAAATGGAAAAAAACGGCCTGGGGGTTTCGGAAAAGGCATACCACGCATATGCCATCCCCCAGGGCCGGGGCGGCTGGAAACTGCTAAATTACCTTCTGGACGCGGGCATGACAAACACCCTGCTGGAAGGGACAAAATTTTACGGGCAATATGGGTTCAGCCCCCACACCATCAGGTTTGTTTCTTTAGAGGAAACCGTCCGCATCGTCCGGCAGGCCGGCGGCGTCCCTATCCTGGCCCACCCCGCCGAGCAGATCCCCTACAACCCCTACGCACCCTCCCAGGATGCCTTTTGGGCCGCTTTAGAAGAATTGCTGCAAACCGGGATCGAAGGGGTCGAATGCATCCATCCCCTCCACGGGTTCGGCCTGCAAGCCGCGCTGCTCTCCTTTTGCCATGACCGGGGCCTGTACATCTCCGGCGGGACGGATTATCACGGCGCATTCTTCCATAAACAAAAACAGGTCATCGGCGGCCAGCTCATCGCCGCGGATACGCTCCAAAAGCTGATCAGCCGCTGTCAGGGGTAAGCGGAAAAAGGGCCATGCCCTCCACCCTGCCAAGTTGAGAAAGGAAGTGCTCTTATATGCCAATCGTATTTCAAAAGCCCCATGCCCTAACGGACGCCCCCCTGCACTACTGCCCGGGCTGCACCCACGGCATTGTCCACCGGCTGGTGGCCCAGGCCATCGACGAGTTAGGGGTAGAGGGCCGCACCGTAGGCGTTGCCTCGGTGGGCTGCTCGGTAATGTGCTACGACTATTTTGCCTGCGATATGGTCCAGGCCCCCCATGGCCGGGCCCAGGCCGTGGCCACCGGCCTCAAGCGCGCCCGGCCCGGTAACGTGGTATTCACCTACCAGGGGGACGGCGACCTGGCCGCCATCGGTACGGCGGAAACCGTCCACGCCGCCACCCGTGGGGAGAACATTACCGTTATCTTCATCAATAACGCCATTTACGGCATGACCGGCGGCCAGATGGCCCCCACCTCCCTGCCGGGGCAAATCACCCAAACCACCCCCTACGGCCGGGACACGGACAGCGCCGGCTACCCGGTAAAGGTCTGCGAGCTGCTCTCCACCCTGGACGGCGTGGCCTTTGCCCAGCGGGTCACGGTAGACTGCGTAAAAAACGTGAACACCGCCCGCAAGGCCATTAAAAAAGCCTTCCAAAACCAGTTGGACGGCAAGGGCTACTCCATTGTGGAGGTGCTCTCCACCTGCCCCACCAACTGGGGCCTCTCCCCGGCGGAATCCCTCCAGTGGCTGCGGGAGAATATGATCCCCTACTATCCCCTGGGGGTTTACAAAGATGCCGATGCCGGCGTCAAGAAAGGGGGCCTGCCCTGTGCATGACTTACAGATCATCTTTGCCGGCTTTGGCGGGCAGGGCGTGCTGTTCGCCGGCAAGGTAACGGCCTATGCCGGGCTAATCGAAGGCCGGCATATCTCCTGGCTGCCCTCCTACGGCCCGGAGATGCGGGGCGGCACCGCCAACTGCGGCGTGTGCATCTCCGACCAGCCCATCGGCTCCCCGCTGGTGACAGAACCCAACGTGCTGGTAGCCATGAACCTCCCCTCCCTGGAAAAGTTCATCGGCTCGGTCCAGCCCGGTGGCCTGGTGATTTTGGACAGCTCCCTGATCGACGCCCCCATCAACCGGGACGGCCTGGAAGTGTTCCGGGTCCCCTCCTCCTCCCTGGCCGAGGAGCACGGCCTCCAGGGCCTGTCCAATATGATCCTGGTCGGCAAGCTTTTCAAAGAACTGCACTTCTGCCCCCCCAACACCCTGGACCAGGCCCTGGAGAAGTGCGTGCCTGCCCGTAAGGCCGCCATGCTGGCACTTAACCGCCAGGCCATTGCCCTCGGCGCAGAAACTTAAGCCGCCTCCGGCAGCCATCCCATCGATTCCCCAAAATAAAAAGCAGCCCCCCTCTCACCTGCAAGGGCTGCCTTTTATTTTTAAAGGGCCACAGGAACGCCTATCACAAAAAACAAAAAACAAGAAACAAAAAAGCAAGAAGGCAAAAGAAAAAAAGGAAAAGAAGAAAGAAAGAAGGATAAGCAAGGAGAAAGGCGAAAGGAGAAAAGGAGAAAAAAGAAAAGAAGAAAACAAAAAACCTCCCCCCCTCGCGGGCCAAAAAGCTACCGCCCCCGCCCACTCCCGTGCGCGCCGCAAAAGTTTCGTCCACCTTTTCAAAGGTGGCGGGAGTTTGAGGGCAGAGCCCTCAAGGTCTTCCCACCCATCAAGCGCTCCCATGCGCGCCCTCAAGGCCTTCCCCCCGTCAAGCCGCCTTAGCACTCCTCAATCCGCAAAAGCCGGTTATACTTGGCGACCCGTTCGGTACGGCAGGGCGCGCCGGTCTTAATCTGCCCGGCATTGACAGCCACGGCCAGGTCGGCAATAAAGGTATCCTCCGTTTCGCCGGAGCGGTGGGAAATAATGGTATGGTATCCGCTGCGCCGGGCCAGGTCAATGGCCTGCAACGTTTCCGTCAGGGTGCCAATCTGGTTGGGCTTAATCAAAATCGCATTGCCGGCCTTCTGGTCAATGCCCTGCTGCAACCGCTCCATATTGGTCACAAACAGGTCGTCCCCCACCAGTTGCACCTTGTCCCCTATCCGGGCGGTCAGTTCCGTCCATGCCGGAAAGTCCTCCTCCCCCAAGGGATCCTCAATAGAGATAATAGGATAGCGTTTCACCAGCCCCTCCCAATACGCAATCATATCCTCCGCGTCCAGGTTCTTCCCCCGCTTAGGCAGATGGTACCCCCCTTCCACGGCCCACTCGCTGCCGGCAGCGTCCAGTGCCAGGTGCACCCGGCCCTTGTAGCCTGCCTTTTCCACGGCCTGCAGCACTTCCTCCATGGCCTCCTCGTCGCTGCCCAGGTCCGGGGCAAAGCCCCCTTCATCCCCCACGCCGGTGGAAAGCCCCTTTGCCTTCAGTTGGCTGCCCAGGCTGTGGTAGATCTCACTGCACCAGCGCAGCCCCTCCCGGAAACTCTCCGCCCCTGTGGGCACAATCATAAACTCCTGTATGTCGATGTTATTGCTGGCATGGGCCCCGCCGTTCAGGATGTTCATCATCGGCACAGGCAGCTTGTAGGCCGCGGCCCCGCCCAAAAAGCGATACAGGGGCATCCGGTAATGGGCGGCAATGGCCCGGGCGCAGGCCAAGGACACCGCCAGGGTGGCGTTTGCCCCCAAGTGGGCCTTGTTGGGGGTGCCGTCCAGCTTTTTCAGCACCCCGTCCACTTCCCGCACGGTCAGGCAGTGCAGCTTTTCCAGGGCCGGGGAGATGATCTCGTTGACGTTGCGCACCGCCTTCAGTACCCCCTTGCCCCCATACCGCCGGTCGTCCCCGTCCCGAAGCTCCACAGCCTCAAACTTGCCCGTCGAGGCCCCGGAGGGCGCCGCCGCCGTGCCCATGGTCCCGTCGGAAAGCTGTACCGTAGCGCTCACCGTAGGGTTCCCCCGCGAGTCCAATATCTCACAGCCGTACACCTTTTGTATCTTTACCATAGCCATCCACCTCTCCAAGTATTTCGCATAATCACAGTATTGCACATTGCAAAAGGAAATAAACCATGATAAACTATATTTATATCCGATTTCAGGGAGGTCCCCCATGGATTTTGTAACCCCAGCCCTCCAAACGCCCCGCCTGCTGCTGCGGCGTTACCGCCAGGATGACCTGCAAGACCTTTCCGAGTACCTCTCCGACCCTGCCGTGGTGGCCTTTGAGCCCTACCGGCCCATGGCTTTGGCAGAGGTCCGGGAGAATCTGGCATGGCGCATCTCCACCGGCGAAATGGTAGCCGTCCAGCTACAGGCCTCCGGCAAAATGATTGGGAACGTCTACCTGGGCCGGCGGGAATTTGACTCGCTGGAACTGGGCTTTGTATTCAACCGGGCCTACTGGGGCCAGGGCCTGGCCGCGGAGGCCTGCCGGGCCCTGATCCGGCAGGCTTTCTCCCAGGGCGTCCACCGCATCTTTGCCGAATGCGACCCCCGCAACGAAAACTCCTGGCGGCTTTTAGAGGCCCTGGGTTTCCGCCGGGAGGGCCACCTGCGCCAAAACGTATACTTCCACACCGACGAAACAGGCCGCCCCCTCTGGAAGGACACCTACCTTTACGCCAAACTCCCTACCGAACCATAAACCCTACAGAAAAGAGGTCACTGCCATGCACTTCCCCCGCGTCACCCCCGAATCCGCCGGCATCCCCTCCGCCGCCGTCACCGCCATGCTGGACGAGCTGTACCGCCGGGGCATCGAGATGCACGCTTTCATGCTCCTGCGCCACGGCCAGGTCTGCGCCGAAGGCTGCTGGGCCCCCTACCGGGCCGATACCCCCCACATCATGTTCTCTTTCAGCAAAAGCCTCACCTCCACGGCCATCGGCTTTGCCGTGCAAGAGGGCATCCTCTCCCTGGACGACCGCCTGGTGGACATCTTCCCGGAGAAATGCCCCTCCAATCCCAGCGAAAACCTGCAAAAATGCCAGATCCGCCACCTGCTGATGATGGGCTGCGGCCATCAGGACGAGATCCAGTGGGCCGGCGGATCCCAGGCGGACTGGGTCACCACCTTCCTGCACCATCCCTTTGTGTACGAGCCGGGCACCCACTTCCTGTACAACACGGCGGGCACCAATATGCTCAGCGCCATCCTCACCCACAAAACCGGCCTCCCCCTTACCCAGTTCCTAAAGCCCCGGCTGTTCCAGCCCCTGGGTATGGGGGATATAACCTGCCAGCCCCTGCCCGGCGGGGTAGAGATGGGCGGCGCCGGTATGTCCCTGACCATTGAGGATATGGCCCGGTTCATGCAGTTCGTGGCCAATCAGGGCGCTTGGGAGGGCCGGCAGCTTCTGGATGCCAACTGGGTTGCCCAGGCCACAACCAAGCAGATCGACAACGCCGGGAACACCCCTGGCGGCGACCCGGACTGGCAGGCAGGCTACGGGTTCCAGTTCTGGCGCTGCACCCCGCCGGGCGTGTTCCGGGGGGACGGCGCCTACGGCCAGTACGGCATTGTCATGCCCCAGCAGGATGCCGTGCTGGTCATCCAGTCCGCCTCCATGACCCTGCAAGCCGTGCTCACCGCCGTATGGAACACCCTCCTCCCCGCCATGGGGGCAGCCCCCCTGCCGGAGGACCACCGGGCCCACCATATCCTGCAAAACCGGCTGCACCATCTGGAGCTGAACCCCATGCCCGGTATGCGCAACCCCGGCGCGGAAAACTCCCTGAACGGTGCCGTCTATGTGCCCGATGCCCCCCTGCCCGGCCTGTTTGACCTGGCCGGCGGCGCAGGCAGCTTTATCCCCCATGGGGGCAGCCTCCAATCCCTGGCCTTCCGTTTCGAGAAGGGTGCCGCCCAACTCCTCCTCACCCAGGACAGCGGGGAAATTGCCCTGAACCTGGGCCTGGAAGGCCACTTTGCCACCACGCTGGCAGAAGGCGCCCCCTTTGGGGCCAACGCCTGCTGGCGCCAGCGGGATGTGCTGGAACTCCAACTGCGGAACGTCCGCCACGCCACAGGGCGGCGGTTCCTGTTCCACTTTGCCGGGGATAAACTCACCCTGACTGCCTGCTCCACCCTGCCGGAGCCCTTCGGCCTGGGCGAGCAGCACGCGCCGGCCATGTCCTTCACCCTGCGGGAAGGGGACGTCAACACCCGCACCCGGATGTACTGGGAAGTAAACGGCTGACAGGGCTGTTGGCACAAAAAAGGCGGGCCGCCTTCACGCGCCCGCCTTTTCCTGTATCACCCTGCTTAATAGTTCTCCGGTTTCACCCTAAAGTACGCCTGGGGATGGGCGCACACCGGGCAGATCTCCGGCGCCTTCTTGCCAATCACAATATGCCCGCAGTTCATGCACTGCCAAATCGCGTCCCCGTCCTTAGAGAACACCAGGCCCTCTTCTATATTCTTCGCCAGCTTGCGGTAGCGCTCCTCGTGCTCCTTCTCAATCTTGGCAACGCCCTCAAACAGCGCGGCAATCTGGTCAAAGCCCTCTTCCTTGGCGGTCTTGGCAAAGCCCGCGTACATATCCGTCCACTCGTAGTTCTCGCCGGCGGCAGCCTCCTTCAGGTTGGCCAGGGTGTCGCCTACGCCGCCGTTCAGCAGCTTAAACCACATCTTGGCGTGTTCCTTCTCGTTGTTGGCCGTTTCCTCAAAAATCTCCGCAATCTGCTGGTAGCCGTCCTTGCGGGCCTTCGAGGCAAAATAGGTGTACTTGTTCCGGGCCTGGCTCTCCCCGGCAAAGGCGGTAAGCAGGTTGGCCTCGGTTTTCGAGCCTTTCAGTTCTGGCATGGTCGTAACCTCCTAAAAATAATTTTGATTCCTATTTTTATTATACCCTGTTTGGCAGATTCTGTCAATCCCCTTCCCGCATAAACGCGCCCACATACCGGCCCCCTCCCACCGGCAAATTGTTAAATTATCGTGAAAGCCCCGCGGCCTGTTGAAAAACCCCGCAAAATGGCTTATACTTAGTTCAAATACCGCAAAGAAAGGTCGTGCTTTCATGTACCAAAGGCTGCAACGGTTCCTCTATGGCCGCTATGGCACAGACAAGTTCAATTTCGCCCTGTTGATCCTGGGCCTAGTATGCTCCCTTTTGGGCCTGTTATTCCTCCGCCCCCTGGTCTTTTTGGCTGATCTTTTCTACATCTACGCCCTGTTCCGCAGCTTTTCCCGCAACATCCCCGCCCGCCAGCAGGAGTACCGCTGGTTCTTAAAGTGGTACGGCCCCCTTGCCAAATGGGCCGCCCTGCAAAGGCAAAAGTTCGCCCAGCGCAAGGCGTATAAGTACTTCCGGTGCCCGGCCTGCCGCCAGCAGCTCCGCGCCCCCCGCGGCCGGGGTAAAATCCAAGTCACCTGCCAAAAGTGCCGCCACGTATTCCAAACCAAAACCTGAGCCGCCCTGAGGAGGGTCTATCATGACGTTAAAAGACAGCAATCCACAACCGCCCAAAGGCTTTGCCCGGCTCTCTTCCCCCCGTCCCCTGCGGGACGGCTGCCTGCTCATTGCCTTTGGGGCCCTGGCCGTGCTGGCCGTCCTGCGGTTCGACCAGCTTTGGGCCGCCGCCACTACCCTGACCAATGCCATTGCCCCTGTGTTCGGGGGCCTGGTCATTGCCTACATCCTCAATGTGTTCGTCCATTTTTTTGAGGACATTGCCTTCAAGCCCTTTTCCAAGCTGCGCGCCCCCCTTTGGCGGCGTATCCAGCGCCCGCTGGCCATCACCCTGGCCTATCTGGTGGTGCTGCTGGTGGCTTTGTTCATCTGTTTCTTCATCATCCCCGGCCTGGCGGAATCCATGAGCGGCCTGGCCGTCACCGTCCAGCACAACCTGCCCCTGTACGCCAACCAGGCCATGCAGTGGGCCAACGACCTGGCCCGCGCCTACGACCTCAACTTTTTGCAGGATTTCCTCAGCGGTTTCAACTGGATGTCCCTGCTCACCGACGCCACCCGTTTCACCACCGATTTCCTCACCTCCCTGTTCAATGCCACGGTCAATCTGGCCTCCGGGGTGTTCTCGGCCATTATGGGCTTTATCTTCTCCGTCTATATGCTCTTTGGTAAAGAGCGGCTCATCCGCGGGGCAAAAGATTCCCTGCGGGCTTTCCTGCCCGCCGGCGCGGCCCGCACCGCCGCCCGCATCGGCAGGCTGAGCAACCGGGTGTTCTTCTCCTTCATCCGGGGGCAACTGGCCGAGTGCGTGATCCTGGGGGTGCTCTGCTATCTAGGCATGAGCATCCTGCAACTGGACTACGCCCTGCTGATCTCCTCCGTGGTAGCCATCGGCGCCCTCATCCCCATCCTGGGCGCCTACATCGGCGCGGGGGTCGGGGCGTTCATCCTCTTGCTGGTCCATCCCATTGACGCACTCATCTTCCTTATCTTCCTCATTGTCCTCCAGCAGGTAGAGGGTAACCTGATCTACCCACGGGTGGTGGGCTCCTCCATCGGCCTGCCTCCCCTGTGGACCCTGTTCGCCGTCATGTTCTGGGGCGGCGTGCTGGGCATTGTGGGCATCTGGATCGGCACCCCGGTCACCGCCGTGGCCTACCGCCTCTTTAAAACCGAGGTCTACGCCCGCCTGCGCAAGGGCGAGGACACGCCCTGACCCGCCCAACGCATCAAAAAGGAAGGAAGGCCACCGCCTCCCTTCCTTTTTTTGCACGGCGGGCCCCCTCACTGGAACTCCGTCATATTCTGCCAATACCGCATGGGCATATTGCCCCGGCGCAGCTTGGGGTTAATGCGCCCCTCCACCGCAATGGTCTTGTAAAAAAGTTTCCACAGCCGCTGGTATTTCTCCTCCTCCTCGTCCGGCTGGGGTAGTTCCAGGGCGTCCGCGTAAAAAAACTCCCCCTTCGCCCCCTGGCCCCCCCGGTACAGGAACCCCATCCCGTGGTTCTTGTCGTAAATCAACAGGTTCTCTCTGTTCATCCGCTGGGTAAAATGCCCCACAATCAGCGGCAGCACCACATTGTTGGGGGTGATCATGGAGGCCAAAAACTCGCCGCAATCCGCAAAGCGGATGAACTCCACATGGTAGTGGGCCTCGTTTTTCAGGTACAGCAGGGCCTTGTCCAGGGCGTGCACATCCTCGTCCAGGCTCATTTCCGTCACCCTCGCCCCATAGCGGTACCCCTGCAAAATAAACCGGATCAGCCGCAGCTCCTTTTCCTCCATGCAGGTCAAAAAGCCCTGGCGCACCCTGTCCAGCACCTGGGCCGATATCCCCCGGCCAATGGACTGCTCCACCTGCCTGGCCAGTTCCGGCCGGGTGTCAATGGCCCGTATGCTGAAAAGCGTCCCCTGGGGCTCGTCCAGCCGCTGGATGCCCTGGGGCAGGCGCTTTTCGTTGCAGCACTGGGCCACGCAGCACAAAAACCCCTGGTAGCTGCCGTCATACCGGTACACCACGTGGGCCGGGCCCCTCATATCTGTCCGCTCAGGCATTTCACACCGTCCTCCTTTGTGGGCCCGAACAGGGACAGTTGCTCAAACTGCGCTCCCGGCCACCCGCCTGCGTCCCGCCGCAGGGCCGCCCCCTCCCCAATGGCCCCGGCAATCACCGCCGGGTTGTCCATGGGCAGGGGCGAGATACTCTTCCCCCCGCACAGGATGAAGAACCGGGCCCGTTTCAGCACCACCCCCAGCTTTTTCAGCCCGTCAAAATCCAGCCGGCACTGCCGCCTGGCCGCCCGGATGCGCTTGGCGCTTTTCACCCCAATGCCCGGCACCCGCAGCAGCATTTCATAGGGCGCGGTGTTCACCTCCACCGGGAACTGCTCCAAATGGTTTACCGCCCAGTTGCATTTGGGGTCCAGCAAGGGGTTAAAGTCCGGGTTGCGGTCGTCCAGTATCTCCCCCGCCGCAAAGCCGTAAAACCGCAGCAGCCAATCCGCCTGGTAAAGCCGGTGCTCCCGCAGCAGGGGCGGGGGCGTGTTGATCGCCGGCAGCACGCTGTCCTCCACCACCGGCATATAGGCGGAAAAGAACACCCGTTTCAGGCTGAATTTCTTATACAGCCCCTCGGTCAGCAGCAAGATCTGCCGGTCGCTCTCCGGGCTGGCCCCAATAATCATCTGGGTAGACTGCCCCGCCGGCACAAAGCGGGGGGCGGCCCGGTACTTCACAATCTCCCTGGTGTTCTGGGCAATGCCGTCCCGTATCTGGGTCATGGGGGCCAATATCTTCTCCTTGCTTTTCTGGGGCGCCAGGCGTTTCAAACTCTGCTGGGAGGGCAGTTCGATGTTCACGCTCATCCGGTCGGCATAGCGGCCCAACTGTTCGGTCAGCCGGGGGTCGGCCCCTGGTATAGCCTTAATGTGCACATACCCCCAAAAGCCCCTGTCCTCCCGCAGCAGTTTGATCACCGCCAGCATCAGTTCGCAGGTGTAGTCCGGGTTTTTCACCACCGCCGAGGAGAGGAACAGCCCCTCAATATAGTTGCGCCGGTAAAACTGCATGGTCAGGTCGCACAGTTCCTCCGGGGTAAAGGTTGCCCGGCGCCCCTCGTTGCACCGGCGGTTCACACAGTACACGCAGTCATAGGCGCAGTCATTGCTCATCAGCACCTTCAGCAGCGAGATACACCGCCCGTCCGCCGCAAAGCTGTGGCAGATGCCCGCCTTCACCGCGCTGCCCAGCTTGCCCTGCACCCCCGGCCGGTCCACCCCGCTGGACGTGCACGCCACGTCATACTTGGCCGCGTCCGTCAGTATCTCCAGTTTCTCAAAAACATCCATCGCTCTGCGCTCCTTTTTCGGGTAGGCCCTTTTTCCTCCGCCGGCCGTGGCCGGGGCGGCCCCTATCCCGGCTTATCCCCCCGCCGGCCCTGCATCACAAAGGCCCGGTCTATACAGCCGCTGCCAAAGCGCTCCCGCACCCGGTCCACGGCGCTTTCCAGTTTCTCCAGCCGTTCCAGCCCGTCGGCTGCCTCAAACAGGCTGACCTGGCTCTCCCCGGCCGGGGTCAGCCGGCCGGCCCGCACGCCCAGCAGGCGCACTTCCCACTTTTTGTCCTCCCGATGGTACAGCTCCAGCGCCGCCCGGTAAAGCGACCGCGAGTCGCACACCGGGGCCGCCAGCCGCGTCTGCCGCTGAAACTCCTGGAAATCCTTGTTGCGCACGGTAATCTGCACCTCCCCTGCCTTCAGCCCCTGGCCGCGTAGCTGCCGGGCCACGGTTTCCGCCAGCCCAAACAGCGTCGCCCGAATATCCGCCTCCTGGGTAATGTCCCTGGGCAAAGTGGTGCTGCTGCCAATGCTTTTCGGCCCCTGCCCTTCCCCCAGCCGCTGCACGGGGGTGTCGTCCAGGCCGTTGGCATATACCCACAGGGTTTCGCCCATCCGGCCCAGCAGGCGGCGCATAACGGCCATGTCCATCCGGGCAATGTCCCCAATGGTGTGGATGCCGTGCCGGTGCAGGGCCTTGCTGGTGCTAGGCCCCACAAACAACAGTTCTTCGCAGGGCATCCCCCATATGATCCTTTCCATCTCCTCCGGGCCGAACTCCGTTACCGCGTCCGGCTTTTTGTAGTCGCTGCCCAGCTTGGCAAACACCTTGTTAAACGAAACCCCCACGGACACTGTCAGCCCCAGTTCCGCCTTCACCCGGCGGCGTATGTCCTCCGCAATCTCCCTGCCGCAGCCGAACAGCCGGGCGCTGCCGGTCACGTCCAGCCAGCACTCGTCCAGGCTAAAGGGCTCCACCTGGTCGGTGTACTGGGCGTACAGTTCCTTCGCCATTTTCGAGAACATGGCGTAGCGCTCGTGGTGGGGCGGCAAAATCCGCAGGTCCGGGCACTTGCGCATGGCCTGCCAAATCGGCTCGGCGGTTTTCACCCCCCTGGCCTTTGCCAGCATATTTTTCGCCAGAATAATCCCGTGGCGGCTCTCCTTGTCCCCGGCCACGGCCATGGGCACGTCCCTGTACGCCGGCGCATACAGGGTTTCCACCGAGGCATAGAAATTATTCATATCCACATGAAGGATCCCATTGGTACGGGGATACCCACCCATAAGCGTCACCTCACACAAAACCGGCTTACCAAACGGCCAAGCCTGCCTTTCCTAGGGCGTGTTCACATAAGCTTCTATGGGAACACGCCCTAGGCCCTACCCCTATTATAGAACAACCGTTCGCCTTTGTCAAGCCCTTTTTCTTCCCGTTCCCCCTCCTGCAACAGCGCTCTGGACAAATTGCATTTTATATGCTATACTATCACCGTCAAAGTAGTTTCCGCCGGCATATTGAAGACCCCGCGCCCCTGCCATTCATTTTTTAAGATTGGAAGTGTTCCCCATGACTGTGATCCCCACCGGCTACACCCCCGCCCTGGGCCTGTACGACACCCAGAAAGCCATCGGCCTGATTAAAAACATTTTCCAGGTCAAGCTTTGCGCGGCCCTGCATCTCAAGCGCGTCACCGCCCCCCTGTTCGTAGACCCCGCCACCGGCCTGAACGACGACCTCAACGGCGTAGAGCGCCCCGTAGGGTTCGATATCCCCGCCGTAGGGGGCCAGGGCCAGGTGGTGCACTCCCTGGCCAAGTGGAAACGCCTGGCCCTGCACAACTACGACTTCTTCGTGGGCAACGGCCTGGTGGCGGATATGAACGCCATCCGCCGGGACGAGGAGCTGGATAACCTCCACTCCATCTACGTAGACCAGTGGGACTGGGAGAAGGTCATTGATAAAGACACCCGCCATGCAGCCTATCTCATGGACACCGTAGAGAAGATCGTCAGCGCCATCTGCGGCACGCTGGACGAGTTGAAATGGCAGTTCTCCCACCTGAACACCCAGCTTTGCCGGGACGTAACCTTTGTCACCACCCAGGAGTTGGAGGACCGCTGGCCCGGCCTCACCCCCAAAGAGCGGGAGAACCGTTTCACCCAGGAGCATAAAACCGTGTTCATCCGGGAGATCGGCGGCAAGCTGAAAAGCGGCCGGCCCCATGACGGCCGCGCCCCGGACTACGACGACTGGCAGCTCAACGGCGACCTGCTCCTGTGGCACGAGCCGCTGGGCATGGCCATGGAGATCAGCAGTATGGGCATCCGGGTAGACCCCGCCTCCCTGGACCGCCAGCTACGCCTGTCCGGCTGCGAGAGCCGCCGGGCGCTGCCCTTCCACCAAATGCTGCTCTCCGGCCAACTGCCCCTCACCATCGGCGGGGGCATCGGCCAAAGCCGGCTGTGTATGCTTTTGCTGGGCAAGGCCCATATCGGGGAAGTCCAGGCCTCCCTCTGGGACCGGGAAACCAGGGAGAAGTGCAAAGCCGCCGGCATTGTCCTGCTGTAGCGGCCCCCCGTCCGCCCGCCGCGGGCGGGATTTTTCTGCCCGGCCGCCCCCGCCGGCCCATACCGCCATTTTAAAGGAGTTTACCCCATGAAACGTATCTTGCTCATCGCCACCGGCGGCACCATAGCCTGCGCCAAAACCCAGGACGGCCTTGCCCCCGCCCTGTCCCCCCGGCAACTGCTGGCCCGTGTGCCGGATGTCGGGGAGTTCTGCCAGGTAGAAGCCCTCCAGCCCCTGAACATCGACAGCACCAATATTGCCCCCGGCCACTGGCTCCTTCTGGCCAAGGCCATCGAGGAGCACTACACCGCCTTCGACGGTTTCGTGATCTGCCACGGCACCGACACCCTGGCCTATACCGCCGCAGCCCTGTCCTATCTGGTCCAAAACACCCGCAAGCCCATTGTGCTCACCGGCGCCCAAAAGCCCATCGACCAGGAGGACACCGACGCCCGCCAGAACCTCTCCGACAGCCTGCGCTATGCCTGCCACCAAGAGGGCGGGGTGTGCATTGTCTTTGGGGGCCATGTTATCGCCGGTACCCGGGCCCGCAAAACCCGCACCAAAAGCTACAACGCCTTTTCCAGCATCAATTTCCCGGATATCGCCGAGATCCGGGACCGGCGCATTGCCCGGTTCATCCCCTGGCACTGCGCCGGCGCGCCCCAGTTCACCCACAGCCTCAATACCCGCGTGGCCCTGCTCAAGCTTACCCCCGGCCTGGACCCCCAGGCTTTCGCCGCCACCGGCGCCCTCTGCGACGGCCTCATTATCGAAAGCTACGGCGTAGGCGGCATCCCGGACGTATACCTGGGCCAACTGGACGCCCTGGCCCAGGCCGGCAAAACCGTGGTCCTGGCCACCCAGGTGCCCCAAGAGGGCAGCGACCTCTCCGTGTACCAGGTAGGCCACCGGGTCAAAGAGCGCTACCGCCTGCTGGAGCCCTACGACATGACCCTGGAGGCCACCGTAACCAAGCTGATGTGGGTGCTGGGCCAAACCCATGCCCCCGATGCCGTGCGGGAGCTGTTCTACACCCCGGTCAACTACGACCTGGTGTTCTAGTCCCTGCTTAAAACGTGAAAGCCCCCCTTCTGTATGAACCCCCGCCGGCCGGAAGGTTGGTGGGGGTTCCCCGCACACCCGGCCGCTTTTCCCCTATGCGCAAACAGGCCCTCCCTAAAATCCCCCCTAAATTTCCCTGTACAGGCAAGTTCCCGCCCCGCCCCTTCATACACTTTACCAGCATAAACAACTCTGTGTGAAAGGGTGTTCCCTATGGGTTTCCTGTTTTTATCCAGCCTGCTGGACCTGTTCTCCCACCTTGTCTACCTGATGCTCCACGTCACTGGCGCAGGCAGTTTTCCACGGGCCCTCACCGCCGCGCAGGAGAAAAAAGCCCTGGCCGAAATGGCCGCCGGCAGCCCCGCCGCCCGCCGGCAGCTTATCGAGCACAACTTGCGCCTGGTGGCCCACATCGTCAAAAAATACTACGTCAGCACCAACGACCAGGAGGACCTGATCTCCATCGGCACCATCGGCCTCATCAAAGCCATCGATACCTTCGACCCCGCCAAAGGCATCCGCCTCTCCAGCTACGCCTCCAAGTGCATTGAAAATGAAATCCTCATGTTCTTCCGCACCGGCAAAAAATCCGCCCAAGACGTGTCCATCAACGAGCCCATTGATACCGACAAAGACGGCAACGCCCTCACCCTCATGGACACCATGGCCGTAGACGACACGGTCATCGACGACATCGACGTGCGCATCAAAAGCCAAAAGCTGTACAGTTTCCTCCCCGCCCTGGAGCCGCGAGAGCGCAGCGTCATCTGTATGCGCTACGGCCTGGGGGGCCGCAAGCCCCTGGCCCAGCGGGAGGTCGCCGCCCGCCTGGGCATTTCCCGCTCCTACATCTCCCGCATCGAAAAGCGCGCCTTAGAGAAACTCCGGGCCCAATTTGAGCAGAGCGGCTCTTGATTCCCGCCGGGGATTGTGCTATCATAGTGGTAAAATAGCAGAATGTGCGGAATGCCCCCGCATCCTGTCAAAAAACCACAAGGGACGTGATTACCCATGAAAAAATTCCTGGCAACCCTGCTTGCCCTTACGCTGTTTACCGCCGCCCCCCTCTGCGCCGCCCAGGCCGCCCTGCCCACCGCGGAGGCCCCGGCCACGCCCCCGCCCGCTACAGAGGCCCCTTCCGACCCTTCCGATCCCGCAGACCCCTCAGACCCCTCCGAGCCCTCAGAGCCCTCGGATCCCTCAGATCCCTCAGACCCCTCTGACCCCTCGGATCCCTCGGATCCTTCAGACCCTTCCGACCCCTCCCCGTCCCCAGATCCCGCCCCCTCTCCGGACCCCGCCCCCTCTCCGGACCCCAGCCCCTCCCCGGCGGCCACGCCCCGCCCTGGGCTGGACGCCACGGACCACCGGCCCTATATAGGGGGCGAGGATGACCTGGTGCGCCCCAACGGCAACCTGAAACGGGCCGAAACCGCCCAGATCATCTACAGCCTGCTGGACAGCACGCCCCAGCCCACCGGCGACAAAACCTTTACCGATGTATCCCCCTCTGCCTGGTACGCCCGTCAGGTGCTGTCCCTGGCCGAGATGGACGTGATCGCCGGCTATCAGGACGGCTCCTTCCGGCCCAACGCCTCCATCACCCGCCGGGAGTTCGTGCAGCTCCTCTCCCAGTTCTTCCTAACGGCCGGCGAGCCCCTCTCCCCCGCCCCCTTTGGCGATGTGGACCAGGCCGCCTGGGGCGCGGCCGCCATCAACTACGCCTACGCCCATAACTGGATCGCCGGCTATCAGGACGGCGCCTTCCGCCCCAACCTCCCCATCACCCGGGCCGAGGCCGTGGCCGTGGTCAACCGGGCCCTGGGCCGCAAGGCGGACAAAGCCCGCCTCCAGGCAGACGGCCATGTGCTGCTGTTCGTCGATCTCCCCTTCACCCACTGGGCCTATGCCGAGATCATGGAAGCCGCCCTGCCCCACACCCACACCCCGGACGGCCAGCGCCTGCTTACCTACACGGTCCCCCCGGTGTCCCACCAGCCCGGCAGCCATCTCATTGCCGGCCAGTTGTATCAGGTAGATAGCCAAGGCCGCTGGGTGCGCAACCAGGCCGTGGGGGTGCTGCAATTTGATGACAACGGCTGCTACACCACCGGCAACCCCCAACTGGACACCCTCCTCAACGCCTTTGTGCGCCGGCACATCCAGCCCGGCGATACCCCCTATAACAACTTCCGCCGCCTGCATCTGGCCATCACCCGCCAGTTCAGCTACCGGGCCGGCAGCTATGTGGCCGACGGCCAGCCCTCCGGCTGGGAACCGGCCCTGGCCCTGGAAATGCTCCAAAACAACAAGGGCAACTGCTACCGGTTCGCGGCCCTGGAAACCATGTGTGCCCGCAGGCTGGGCTACCAGGCCGTAGGCGTTTCCGGCCAAATCGACACCAACTACGGTTTCGTGCCCCATGGCTGGACAGAAGTCCCCCTGGACGGCGTCACCTATCTGTGCGACTCCGAGATCCAGCACGTCGCCCCCTCCTGGGACCTGTTCATGAAAAGGTACGCCCAGGTGCGCCCCCGCTACCGGGTGCTCCAAGTGCCTAAGCGCTAAGCGCCCCGCCCCTAAATGCCCCCCAAACCCGGAAACCCAAATGATTCCCCAGGAAAGGAAAACCCCATGAAAAAACCTGCCGCCCTCCTTCTCAGCCTCTTCGCCCTTCTGCTGATGCTCAGCCTCGCCGCCTGTGGCGGTAAAGAGGAAGAATCCGCCCCGGCCACCCCCTCCCCGTCCCCGTCCCCGTCGGCCGCCCCTACCGTTGCCCCCACCAAAGCCCCCAAAGCCTCCCCCACGCCCAAAAAGGTGTCCCCCAGCCCCAAAGCCACCGCCACGCCCCAGCCCACCGAAGAGCCCACCCCCGTCCCCACCGAGGAGCCCACCCCGGAGCCGGAGCCTGACCCGGAGCCCGACGGCGGCGATACCGGCGGCCAGGTGTGGATCGAGCCCTCCGGCAACGACCCGGATCCGGACGGCGGCCAGGAGCCCGAACCCCCCGCCGACCCCAGCAGCTTTATCGGCAGCGATGTCAACGCCCTCTATGCGGTCTACGGCTATCCCAGCGGCAGCGACTACGGCCCCAGTTGTTTCGGCCCCGGTGAGGACGGCGTCCTCTACTACGACGGTTTCACCGTCTACACCTACCGCCTAGACGGCGCCGAAACCATCAACGATATCTCCTAAGCGGCCATGGTATTCAGTTCCCCCGCCTTCCTCTTCGCCTTTTTACCCGGGGCCTTCCTCCTTTACCGGCTCATCCCCGGCCGGGGCGCCTGGTCCCATACCGCCAAAAACGCCCTGCTGGCCCTGCTCAGCCTGCTCTTCTATGCCTTCGGCGAGCCGGTCTATGTCCTCCTGCTGCTGGCCTCCGTTTTGGTCAACTACCTGGCCGGCCTGCTGCTGGCCCCTGGCCGCCGGGCCCGCCGGGGGGTGTTGGCCGGGGCGGTGGCCGTCAACTTGGGGCTGCTCTGCCTGTTCAAGTACGCCGGTTTCGCGGTTTCCACCCTCAACGGCCTGGGGCTCTCCCTGCCCCTGCCGGGCATTGCCCTGCCGGTGGGCATCTCCTTTTTCACCTTCCAGGGCCTGTCCTATGTGATCGATTGCTACCGCGACCCCCGCCTTACCAGCCGCAGCCTGCTCAAACTCACCCTCTACATCTCCTTTTTCCCCCAGTTGATCGCCGGCCCCATCGTCAAGTACCATGATGTAAGCCGCCAGGTCGACAGCCGCCAGACCACCCCGGCCCTTACCGCCCAGGGGGTGCGCCGGTTCATCCTGGGCCTGTCCAAAAAGCTGCTTTTGGCCAATACCGTAGGCTATATGGCAGACCTGGCCTTTGCCCCCGGCAGCGCCCTGAACGCCCCCGCAGCCTGGCTGGGCGCCCTGTGCTACAGCCTGCAAATTTATTTCGATTTCTCCGGCTACAGCGATATGGCCATTGGCCTTGGCCAGATGTTCGGGTTCCGCTTTCAAGAGAACTTCCTCTACCCCTTTGCCAGCCCCTCCATCCAGGCGTTCTGGCGGCGCTGGCACATCTCCCTGTCCTCCTGGTTCCGTGACTACCTCTACATCCCCCTGGGCGGCAACCGCAAGGGCCGCCTGCGCACCCAGTTAAACAAATGCCTGGTGTTCCTCTGCACCGGCCTCTGGCATGGCGCCTCCTGGAACTTCGTCCTCTGGGGCCTCTGGCACGGCCTGTTTATTATCGTCGAGGGCCTCCTGCCCCCGCCGGGCAAGTTGCGCCGGGCCCTGTGGCGGCCCCTTACGCTCCTGGTGGTGCTGTTGGGTTTCGTGCTCTTCCGGGCCGAAACCCTCCCCCAGGCGGGCCGTTTTTTTGCGGCGATGGCCGCCGCTTTCCCCTCCACCGCCCAAAGCGGCAGCCTGCTGCGGGCTATGCTGACCCCCCTTAACCTGTTCACCACCGCCGCGGCCTGCCTGTTCTCCCTGCCGGTGCTGCCCAAGGTCCAGGCCCTGGCCCAGCGCCCCGGCCGCCCCGCCGCCCTGCTCCGGGCCGGCTCCTACCTCTGCGCCGCCTGCCTGCTGGCCCTGTGCATCCTCAACCTCTCCGGCGCCCAGTTCAACCCCTTCATCTACTTCCGCTTTTAACCCACCCCTGTGCCTCCGGCGGCGGAGAGTTGGCTACGCCAACTCTTGGGTTTCACCCCTAAAAACCCCACCACTTTTGAAAAAGTGGACAAAACTTTTATGTATCCCCGCCGCAAAGCCTCCTCCCATTTCTTCCCCTTTTGATTCATACAGCCTCCCATTTCTCCCCTCTTTTTTTAATATGGATACCCCCGTCCGTTTTCACCCCGATCAATCCCCCCCTTCATCCCCTTCTTCTTTTTCAAAACTGGACAACCCTCCCCCTGTTTCCATTTAAAAAAACGCCCCATACACCTCCCTGCCACCCCACCGCTCCAAAAGATCAATAAGCAATTCGAAAAACGCAAAAGTTTCGTCGTCTCACCTGCCGGTTCGGTCGGCTCGTGACGGCCGCCACTGGCGGCCCTCGCCCTTTTCAAAGGTGGCGGGGTTCTTAGGGGGCGACAATCGCCGGTGGCGATTTCCCGTCGCCGACCGAGGCGGCAGCCGAGAATCAACGCCCAAGAGTTGGCGTAGCCAACTCTCCGCCGCCGGAGGCACCAAATCCCCCCTTCAAGAGGTTTCCCATGAAAAAAACCTTCTACCGGCTTTTCACTGCCCTGTTTCTGGCCATATGCCTACTGCCCACAGCGGGCCTGCTGATTACAGGCCCCAGCCCCACCGTAGGCAACGAGAGCCCTGCGCCGGCCCCCGCCCTCACCCGGCCGGACGGCTCCCTGAACCCCCAGTTTCTCTCCGATGCCGCCGGCTGGTTCTCCCAGCGCTTTGCCTTCCGCCCCGCCCTCATCACCGCCGATTCCACCCTAAAGGCCACGCTGTTCCACACCTCCGCCCAGCCCGCCGTGGCGCTGGGGCAAGAGGGCTGGCTCTACTACGCCGAAACCCTGGACGGCTTTACCGGCGCCGCCACCCTCAGTCCCCGCCAAAGCACCTGCATCGCCGCCTCCCTCTCGCAGGCCCAGGCTTATGCCGAAAGCCAGGGGGCCGCTTTCCTCTTCACCATTGCCCCCAATAAAGCCAGCCTGTACCCCCAGTTCCTGCCCCCGGCCCTGCAAGGCCAGGCCGCGCCCCAGGCCTATACCGCCCCTGTGGCCGAGGCCCTGGCCGGGCAGGGCGTAGCCTATGCCGATCTCTTCGTCCCCTTCCGCGCCCAGGAGGAGATCCTCTACTTTGCCACCGACTCCCACTGGACCAACCAAGGCGCGGCCCTGGCCCATGATGTGCTCCTACAGGCGCTGGGCCTGCCCGGCGCCGCCTTTGAAAAGGCCGGCGGCTACCAGCCCACCCACCGGGGGGACCTGCACGAAATGCTCTACCCTGCCTCCGGCCTGCTGGAGCAGGAATTCACCTTCACCCAGCCCCTGTCCTTCCGCTACGCCCGCCCCATCCGGGATGTGGACGACCTGCGCATCGAAACCACCGGCCCCGCCTCCACCGCCCCCCTGCTGATGTTCCGGGACTCCTTCGGCAACGCCCTGCACAGCCTTATGGCCGAGAGCTTTTCCGCCGCCCTCTTCTCGCGGGCCATGCCCTACAATATGCTGCTGATCTCCCAGTCAGATGCCCGCTATGTAGTGGTCGAGATCGTCGAGCGCAACCTCCCCCTGCTGGCCCAGGCCCCCTTCCTGCTCCCGGCGCCCACCGCCACGCTCCCCGGCCCGGCCGCTGCCTGCCCGGCCCCCGCCACCCTCACCGCCGAACCCGCGGCCAACCTCCCCGGCTATAGCCGGGTCACAGGTGCCGTCCCCACCCCCTGTGACAGCGATTCCCCCGTCTACCTGGCCCTTCCCACCGGCCAGGTGTACCAGGCCCAGCCCACCGATACCGGTGCCCCCGCCCCCACCGTGGCCTTCACCGCCTACCTGCCAGAGGGCGTGGATGCCGCCGGGCTGCAAATCGTTTTCCGGCAAGCCGGCCAGTGGCTGGCCGCCAGCCCCTGACCCCACCCATAAGGAGGCCCCTATGGAACTGCACCCCATCGCCACCATCCAAAGCCCTTTCCCCGAAAAATTCGGTGTCCCCCGGCAAAGCGGGCTCATCGGCAGCCTGCAAGCCTGGGTGATCTTCCAGCCCGCCTACCGTGCCCGCGAGGCCTTCCGGGGCATCGAGGGCTTTTCCCATCTCTGGCTGATCTGGCAGTTTGACCGGGCCAAAGGCTGGTCGCCCACCGTGCGGCCGCCCCGGCTGGGGGGCAACCGGCGGGTAGGGGTCTTTGCCAGCCGGTCGCCCTTCCGGCCCAACCCCCTGGGCCTGTCCTGTGTGGAGCTGGAAAAGGTGGATTATACCGGCCCGGATGCCCCCCGCCTGCTGGTGCGCGGGGCCGATCTGGTGGACGGCACCCCCATCTTTGACGTAAAGCCCTACCTCCCCACCGCCGACTGCCACCCTGCCGCAACCGGCGGTTTTACCGATGCCAACCCTTGGCAGCCCCTTACCGTCGATTTTCCCCCTGACCTTCTGGCCCAGGTGCCGCCCCAACACCGGCAGGCCCTCACCGCCGTCCTGGCCGCCGACCCCCGCCCCCACTACCACGCCGACCCCCTCCGGGTCTACGGTATGCGTTTCGCCCACCTGGAAGTCAAATTCACCGTTTCCGCCCACCTCCTCACCGTTCTCTCCGTTACCCCCGCCTAACGCTCCCCCTCCCCCCTGTGGGGCCCCGCCCCACACCCCGCCAGGGCCTTCTGTGGGGCCCTGCCCCACACCCCGCCAGGGCCTTGCCCTGGACCCACCGCCCTTTAAAAAGGGCGGCCCTAAACTTTATCCTGTTTCACTTCCCTCCCCCCAAAAAGAGAGCGGGCCCCCTCAGTCCCCCGCTCTCTTCTTTCTTTTTTTCTTTTTCTCTTTTTCTTTTCCCTGCAACGGAAAGTCCCCTTCGCCTCCCCCCTGTGGGGCCCTGCCCCACACCCCGCCAGGGCCTTGCCCTGGACCCACCGCCCTTTAAAAAGGGCGGCCCTAAACTTTATCCTGTTTCACCTTCCTCCCCCCAAAAAGAGAGCGGGCCCCCTCAGTCCCCCGCTCTCTTCTTTCTTTTTTTCTTTTTCTTCTTTCTTTTCCCTTCAACGGAAAGTCCCCTTCGCCTCCCCCTATGGGGCCCTGCCCCACACCCCGCCAGGGCTTTGCCCTGGACCCACCGCCCTTTAAAAAGGGCGGCCCTAAACTTTATGCTGTTTTACTTCCCTCCCCCCAAAAAGAGAGCGGGCCCCCTCAGGCCCCCGCTCTCTTTTTTCTTTTTTTCTTTTTCTTTTTTCTTTTTTCTGTTTCTCTTTTTCTTTTCCCTGCAACGGAAAGTCCCCCAAGCAAAGAGAAATCCCCCCACTCTCCGCCCACCCCAAAGTCACCAACCAAAAAAACAAAAAAATCGGGGGTTTGGGGGCAACGCCCCCAAGATCTAAAACGTCCCCCGGCCCAACCGTCAAAAGAGGGCGCCACACCCCGCCCCCCTTGCGTTTTTGGTCAAGCTTTTTTCAAAAAGCTTGCAGGGGTTTGGGGGCAGCGCCCCCAAGACCTTCAGCGCCAGCCCAAGCCTAAAAGCCAAAGTCGGCGGGCAGCAAGAGTTCCAGGTCCCGTTGATCCTCCGGGGTTTTGACGTTCCGGCGGGAGCAAGCGATCACGGCGGCCTCCACGCGGTTCCGTGCCATCCGCCCGTTGCCGTTAACCCGTGGGTCGCCGGTCAGTTGCATGGCCTCATAATAGCCCAGCAAAGGCTGGTCGCAGCCGGGGTCCAGCCGGTAGCCCATCCCGGCCACTATACTCTTGGTGATGTCCAGCAGTTCCTGGGCCGAATAGTCCGGAAACTCGATCACATTAGGGAACCGGGAGCGCAGCCCGGAGTTGGCGGTCAAAAACTCCTCCATCTCCCTGGAGTACCCGGCCAAAATCACCACCAGCCTGTCCCGGTTATCCTCCATACCCTTCACCAGTGTGTCGATGGCCTCCAGCCCAAAGCTGTCGTCCCTGCCCCGGTACAGGGCATAGGCCTCGTCAATAAACAGCACGCCCCCCAGCGCCGACTGTATCGCTTTCTGGGTCAGCGGCGCGGTATGCCCCACATACTGGCCCACCAGGTCGGCCCTGGTCACCTCCACCAGTTGCCCGCCCCCCAGCACGCCAATGGCCTTCAGGTACCGGGAAACAATCCGCGCCACCGTTGTCTTGCCGGTGCCCGGGTTCCCGGTAAAGATCATATGCATCGAGGGTGCCTCCGCCTTCAGCCCCCGCTGCCGCCGCAACTGCTGAATCAGAAAGTTATCCTCCAGCGACAAGATATAGTCCTTCACGCTGGCCAGCCCCACAATATCCGCCAGCTCCTCCTTCACCGCCTCTATTTCCGCCTGATTCCCCACCCCGCTCTTCGCCGGTGGCTCCACCCTGCCGGACACATTCCCCCCCTGGTAGTCAATGGCCAGCGCCCCGTCCCCGGCCTTCAGTTGGGCGGTCAGCGGGGCCCGTAAGCCCTTGCGTAGTTTTTCCTCGCTCAGGGCCTTGTACAGGGTCTGGGCTGCCCCGCCAATGGCCGCCGCCCCCTGCTCCCTGTTATAGGCCGATGCCAACACCTCCACCTCCGGCTGCCCGTAAGACAACCGGCAGCCCAACTGCTTTTCCGTCCGCAGGCACAGGTCTTTCAGCGCCGCCCCGGCAATATGGCACAGGCTCTCCTGGGTAAATTCCCCGGTACACAGCAGGTCGTCCAGCCCGGCGGCCACCTCCCCGCCCAGGGCCCCCACCAGCCGGGCCTCCTGCTCGCCCCCCAGCAAAAACAGGTACCTGCCCCCTGCCGGCAATTTCGATACCGCCCCGGGCGCCAACGCCGTGCCCACCTCCACCAGCAGGCCCTTCTGTTCGGCATAGCGTCCCGGCAGGGGCACGCTGCCCGAAGAAAACAGCGCCGCCACCATGGGCAGTACCGAGGGGTGGCATTTCTCATACCGGGTAAATACCAGCGCCGAGGCCCCGCCCTTCAAAGCCGCGTACAGATCCTGCACAAACAGCTTTTCCGAGCCCGGCGCCCCGTAGGCCGCCAAATCCACTTCCGTCACCTTCGGGGTTTTCAGCACCCCCTGCCGCCCCAAAGAGGCCGCCATCGCCCGCACCGCGCTGCGCCTACCCGTGCCCGGCTTGCCCAGCAGCGCGGCCCGGCACCAGGGGGCGTCCCCATGGGTACCGGCCACAAAAGGCCGTTTAAAGGCCAATACCAGGCCGTTTACAAAGGTTTCCTGCCCC
This sequence comes from Acutalibacter caecimuris, assembly GCF_034335085.1. Lineage (NCBI taxonomy): Bacteria > Bacillati > Bacillota > Clostridia > Eubacteriales > Acutalibacteraceae > Acutalibacter > Acutalibacter caecimuris. The sequence goes on from NZ_JAWXXJ010000023.1 coordinate 35,994, forward strand.
AGCACCTGGGCCAGCGTTTCCTGCCGGGCCACCTCAAAGGCCGCGTCCAAATCCTGGGCGTTGCCCCCGTTGCCGGCGGGGCCCTCCACCCCGTCCAGTTTCAGGTGGCGCTGCAAGTCCTCCATATCGGCCTGGGCCTCCTTGGTCATCCGGGCAATGCTCTCCTGCAAAGAGGCCGCCATGTCCAACTGGGCATTCTGCACCGCGTCCACGGCCTTTTCCGCCTCTTTGGCGGCAGGGCTCTTCATCTGCAGCCTGCCGTCCCGGAACATCGAGTTCAAAATAGAGTCAATATCGTTTTTCATGGCAAACCTCTCCTTTTTCCGGGCCAACTCCGCCCGATTCTCTCAACCAGCCGAACCGCCACATCGCCACAGGACGAACGTCCCAGCCCCGTCCTTTATCTCCAAAGCCAGCGCCCCACCGCAATCCCCTTCCGGGTGATGGCCCTCACCATCTCCGCCCCAGCCCCAGCCATACGCACCATGCGCCCGATGGCCGAACCCAGCGCCCCATATCTCCGTCGATGGCAGCACCACCTACACCAACGCCCGGCCCTGCCTCCCAGCCGCCCGGAATCCCTCCGCACAGCCCACGCAGCCCGGCCCCGCCGGCTCACCCAGTGCAGCCAAAACGCTGTCCCCCTCAACGCACCATCCCCACGCCTACTTCACCCAATCACCTAACAACCCCCCCACCCCTCGCTCTCACAATCACTTCACCACATTACCCAAGCAAGTTCTCTCTCCACTCTTCCCGCTCCCCACTTCACCAAGTCACCTAACCAAACTCCCCCACCCTCGCTCTCACAATCACTTTACCACATTACCCAAGCAAGTTCTCTCTCCACTCTCTCCGCTCCCGCTTTACCAAGTCACCTAACCAAACTCCCCCACCCTCGCTCTCACAATCACTTTACCACATTACCCAAGCAAGTTCCCTCTCCACTCTTCCCACTTCACCAAGTCACCTAACCAAACTCCCCCACCCTCGCTCTCACAATCACTTTACCACATTACCCAAACAAGTTCCCTCTCCACTCTTCCGCTTTACCAAGTCACCCAGCAACCCCCCCACCCCTCACTCTCACAATCACTTTACCACATTACCCAAGCAAGTTCTCTCTCCACTCTCTCCGCTCCCCACTTCACCAAGTCACCCAGCAAAACTCCCCCACCCCTCGCTTTCACAACCGCTTTATCACAGCACCCACAGCACCCAAACAGGCCCCTTCCCCCACCACTGCGCCGCTTTACTAAAGCACCTCGCAACACCGTCCCCCTACCGCCGCCAGATCCCCCCAACAACTGCCTCCTATCCCCCCAATAGGCACGCCTAACCGCCCTTAGAAACCCGCGCTTTTTGTCGAATTCACTCGAATCCTGCCGAATCCATCCCTTCGCCCAGCGCCTCCAAGATCCCGTACAAGGTTGCCGCCGGCAGTTGCCCCGGCGCCGAGGGCCGCACCCCCGCCGCAAAGGTCACACAAGAACCGGTCAGCCCCCCGCACACCCGGCTGACCTTGCCCAGCGCCCCCATACTCATAGTGATCACCGGCCCCCATCGTTCCGCAGCCTCCAGCGTAACCGCCAGCAATTCCAGCACATCCCGCGACTTTTTAGGCATTACTGCCAATTTTGGCAAGTCCGCCCCCAATTTTTTCATGCAACAGAGCAGTTCCAGCATCTCTTCCCTGCCCGGCGTCCCCCCAAAGTCGTGGTGAGAGATGACCACCCCCACCCCCTTTGCCCGGGCGGCCCTGGCCAGCCGGGCGGCCTGTTCCCGCCCCGCCGCCAGTTCCACGTCCAAAAACTGGAACCCGCCCGCCGCCAAAAAGCCCTCCAACCGCCGCCCGTACGCCTCCGGCGAAACCGCCGCCTCCCCGCCCTGGCCCTTGGTACGCAGGGTGCACAGCAGGGGGCGCCGGGCTTTCTGGGCCAGCATCGCCAAAGCCGGCTCCCATGGCCCGGAAAAGCAGTCGGCCCGCCACTCATACAGGCCCGCAGGCAGGCCCGCGGCGGCGGCCAACTCCTCTTCTAAATCACTAAATGTAGCAGCGACAAGCGGTACGCACACAACAGGTTGCCCCCCGCCAAAGCGCAGCCCCCCCATCTCCAAACTCTTCACGCCGATCCCTCCATCCCAACAGGCATACAGAAATATACAGAAATATTATAGTTGCCCACGAGGGAAAAGTCAATCTCCCACCCCATTTTTGCCAAACACAAAAAAAGCGGGCCGCTTTCCCGCCAAAAGCCGCCCGCCAAAACGCCAACTATCCGCCTATCCCCCCCTCCGGCAGAGCCCCCGCCGCCAAAGAAAGCCCCAAAAGGGCACAAATTCTTGTCCGCGGGAGTAGAATGGAGTGGAAGTTTTTGCCTGGGATGATTAAAGCTCCCTCTTTTTGGCCAAACTACCAGCAAGAAACCAAATGGGAGAGTGAAAAACCGTGAATGTTCGCAGAGGAGATATTTATTACGCCGATCTCAGCCCCGTAGTTGGCTCCGAGCAGGGCGGGGTACGGCCCGTGCTGATTATACAGAACGATGTAGGCAACAAGTTCAGCCCCACGGTCATTGCGGCGGCCATTACCAGCCAGCGGGATAAGGCCAGCCTACCCACCCACATTGAGGTAGACGCCCAGGGCAGCGGGCTGATCAAGGACTCGGTGGTGCTGCTAGAGCAGGTGCGCACCCTGGATAAGCACCGCCTGCGGGAAAAAATGGGCAAGCTGGACCAGAATTCTATGGACAGGGTGAACCAGGCACTGTCTATCAGTTTCGGTTTAGGGCCTACATATTAGGCCCCTGCGTCAGCCATACCACAGCCCGTGCCAATAGCGCGGGCTTTTCGTTTGCCAACTGGCCGGCCAATACCTCCTCCAAAAGCCGGCCTAAAGCCCGCCCCAGCGCCGGGCCGGGCCGGTACCCCACCGCCAGCAAATCCCCGCCCTTTACCGCCAGCCCCGCCAAAGTCAGGCAGTCGCCCCGGGCCAAAACCTCCCGTGCCAGCAGCCGGGCCTGGGCCAACATAGCCAGCCGGGGGGCCCGGTATGCCTCTGCCTGGGCGGCCACATCCCCCTCTATCAGCGCCAACAGGTCAAAAAAACTTTCCTTGCCCAGGGCGGCCAGCAGGCGCTTTATCCGGGTTTCCCCCATAGGCAGGGGCTCGCCGTGCCGGCCTATCAGGTCGAGTATCCCATCGGCCTGCTGATTGGAAAACCGCAGCCGCTCCAGCAGGCCCGACGCAATGGCCTTACCCGCTTTGGCGTGGCCGTAAAAGTGGGCGATGCCCCCCTCCAGGGTCTTTACGGCGGGCTTGCCGCAGTCGTGAAGCAGGGCGGCCCAGCGCAGCAGCGGCCGGGGGGGCACGGCCTCCACCACGTGGAGGGTATGCCCCCAGCAGTCATACAGATGGTAGGGCGTTTCCTGCCCACAGCCCTGCAAGGGGCGCAGTTCCGGCAAAGCAGTAAAGGCGATGGCGGCATACCGCTCCAGTACCGGGCGAGCCCAGGGGCCGCACAGCAGCCGACCCAATTCCTCCCGCACCCGCTCGCCGGAAAGGGCGGCCAGCAGGGCCTTTTCCCGCTGGGCGGCCCTGGCCGTGGCCTCCTCCACGGCAAAGCCCAGGGTAGCCGCAAACCGCAGGCAGCGCAAAATCCGCAGCGCGTCCTCCCGGAACCGGCGTTCCGGCTCCCCCACACAGCGCAGCAGCCCCCGGCGCAGGTCGGCCTCTCCCCCAAAACAGTCCCGCAGCCCCCGGTCCGGGTGGTAGGCCATCGCGTTTACCGTAAAGTCCCGGCGGGCCAAGTCGTCCTCCAGCCGGGGGGTAAAGGCCACCTGTTGCGGGCGCCGGTGCCCGGTATACCCCCCGTCCACCCGGAAGGTTGTAACCTCCACCGTGCCCTGCCCTGTTACTACCCCGATGGTACCGTGCCGCCGCCCGGCCTCTACCAACGTAAACCCGGCAAAGCAGGCCGCGGTTTCCGCCGGCAGCGCGCTGGTGGCCACGTCCCAGTCCGCCGGGGAACGGCCCAGCAGGCTGTCCCGCACACAACCGCCCACACACCAGGCCTGGTGCCCGGCACGTTCCAGCCGGCCCAGCACCGCAGCCGCTTGGGCAGGTATCTCTATTTTCATAGGGGATCCTCCTTTTCAGGGCTCTGCCCCCGGCTGGGGCCGGCCTTATAGGGCCTACCTGTGGCCATAGGGGCAGGCAGTGCCATCGCCCGCTTTTACAAGGTAGCACGCTACACCCATTGTTTTGTCACTTCACCAGACAGCCTTCGCCCTTTCCCGCCTTGACAAGCCTCTGCTTTGATGGTAATATAAGGACAATCTATCATATTGAGGAGTTGGTTGTTTTGGCTTTGCTGGAAGAGTGGCGGGCATTTGCCCAAGAGGAACAGCAGGCAAAGGGGGCAAGGTTCTGGCAGGAGTATTTTGAGCAGGAAACCCGGTTTTATAAGCAGATCCTGACCTCTAAGCCCCGTAAAAGCACGGTACAGTCCTATGCCAAAAAGTTTGGCGTTACCCCGGTTATCATGATGGGCTTTCTGGACGGCATCAACGACAGCCTGAAGAACCCCAACCAGTTGGAAGAGTTGGAGGTAGATTCCGACGTCAGCCTGGCCTATGACAAGGAACTGCTTTACAAAAACATGGTAGAGGCCAAGGCCGACTGGCTCTACAACCTGCCTGAGTGGGAACCCCTGCTCCCCGCCGAGCGCCGCAAGGAGCTGTACCGGGAGCAGAAAAACTCCAAGACCGTGGTAAAGGGCCCTAAAATCGGCCGCAACGACCCCTGCCCCTGCGGCAGCGGCAAGAAATACAAGAAGTGCTGTGGCCGGGACGCCTGACCCCCGCCGCTTGCCCGTATAAACAGGAACCGTTTCCGCCGGCTGCGCGTAAACGGTTCCTGTTTTTTTGAGGGGGGGACGAGGCGGGCTGCGCACCAACGGCCACGCGGGCCTCTGTTCACCCTTTTAGGGCAAATGCGGCTGGGGCGTACACCACATCTTGGCCGGGCAGCGCGATGCATGGGGGACGCAGGGCCCACCCAGCCTACCCGGCACGTCCTACATTAGCGGTACTCCACCGTGCCCAGCAGAAAGCGCAGCAGGTGGGCAACAGCACGGCGGAGGTGGAGCAAATCTACCCGGCCCTCGTCGTAGCCCTTTAGCACCTGCTCGATCACCGGGGGGCCGCCGGGCATAATTACGTCGTTGCCGGCCTGGATGGCGTCGGCGCCGTCCACCACAAAGTCCATATCGCCCCAGTCTGTGACTACGACGCCGTCATAGCCCCACTCCCCCCGGAGGATCTCCGTGCAGAGGGCGTGGTTCCCTGCGGCAAACAGGCCGTTTACCTTGTTGAAGGCGGTCATCACCGTCAGGGGCCCGGCCTGGGTGATCACCATTTCAAAAGGCCGCAGGTACAGCTCGCGGGCGGCCCTGGCGCTGACTATGGTGTCCACCGCGTCGATATTCTTTTTGGCGTTGCCCCGGCGGTAGGTTTCCTGCTCGTTAAGGGCAAAGTGCTTGGGGCACACGGTGACGCGGTTGTTCTCGGTAGCCCCCTGGGCCACTTTTGTGCCGAACAGCCCGCAGAGGTAGGGGTCCTCTGAGAAATACTCAAAGGCCCGGCCCTCAATGGGGTTGCGGATCAGGTTCAGCCCCGGGGCCAGCCAACTGTTGACCTTTTCCTGTTCCGCCTCACAGCCGCAGGCACTGCCGAAGGCATAGGCCAGCGCCGGGTTGAAGGTGCAGGCCAGCATCATCCCTGTAGGCCAGGCCACCTTGCCCACACTGGCAGGGCCGTCCTTGTACCAGGCGGAGAAAATGCCGTACTTCTCTACAGCCGGGTTACAGTAACCAGGCTTGGCCACCGGGTGGGTCCGTGTGCCGATGTCCTGCCCGTCCTCCCCTTGAATGGTAACGGGGATATCCTTACGGCCTATGCCCCCAAAGGGCAGGCCGGGGCCGTAGCCGTTACACAGTACCGCCAACTCCCGCAGGCTCATCTGGGCCACAAAAGCCTCCAGGCTTACCCTGCCGGCACGCACGTCTTCCAACGTGGAGGCCTGGCCCGGGCAGGTAAACGCCCGCTCCTGATACACCGGCCACTGGCTGTCCGGAATGTCTGCTCCTGTTACCGGCAGTACCGGCACACCGGCCTGGCTGACAGGGCGCTCCCGCTCCGGCTCCAGCAGGGCCAGCTTGCCCCGGTTGGGCTTTGCCAGGCCAATGTCTGCCGTGACCCGGCGGGTAACGGCCCGCTCTTCCAGCCGCAGCACGGCCGCTGGGCTGGTGTTTTGGGCGCTATTGCCAATCAGCACCGTATAGTCCCCCGGCTCTAGCACATAGCACATCTCTGCCTCGTCAAAGGAGGCCAAGTCCCGCAGGTCAAAACGCAACTCGACTGTTTCCGCCCCGCCTGGCTGCAAAAGCGGGGTTTTGGCAATCGCACGCAGTTCCTGCCAGGGCTTTTTCAGCCGGCCGAAAGGCGCGTGGACATACAACTGCACGGCCTCCTTGCCTGGGTACCTGGCCGAGAGGTTCTCCACCCGCACCCGGGCGGCAACCGTCCCGTTTTCCACCGCGACCTGCTCCGGCTTTATGGCAAAATCCGCATACCCCAGCCCAAACCCAAAGGGGTACAGCACCGGCTTTTCGAAGGTGTCAAAATAGCGGTAGCCCACATAGATATCCTCCTGGTACACCGTGACCGGGCTGGCCGCGAAACCCTTGCTGCCGTTTTCCTGGGGGGAAAGCCCGTAACTCTCGTAGGTCAGCAGGCCGGCCGGGTCGTCTTTATTGTAGGAGATATGCCGGGACGTGGGGTAATCCCCGTAGCACAAGGCCGCTGTCTGGCTCAGCTTGCCGGAGGGGGATACCCGCCCGGTAAGGATATCGGCCAGCGCCCCCGCGCCCTGCTCGCCGCAAGGGCCCATAAACAGCACAGCCTCTACCTGAGGCAGCGCCTCCAGCCAGGCCATATCCACCATGCCGTTTACGTTGAGCACCACCGCTACATGGGCAAAATACTGGCAGCTTAGCCGCAACAGTTCTTTTTCCGAAACGGTGGGCTCATAGTCGTCCTCCACATGGCGGTCGCACTCCTCGCCACCGGTCTGCCTGCCAATAACGCAGACCGCCGTGTCCGCAGCCTGGGCCGCGGCCTGCCAGGCTGCCTCGCCGGGCAATTCCTCTGGCTGGGCCGGGTTATAGCGGCCAAACAGTTCGTAAATCATGCCGCTAGCCACCAGGCCCTCCAGCCCCATCCCGGCCATGTCCGGCTTGTTCCCGGCCTCCTGGGCAGCCCTGGCCTGGTAAAAGGCGTCCATCGTGGGCTCCAAAACCAGCCCGGCCTTTTCCATCTGGTCGCGGATCTGCAAAGTCCCCTGGCTGAAAGAGGCTCCGGAACCACCCCCGCCGATCACCGTATCGTTTTGGGTGCGACCCAGCAGGGCCACCGTACGCCCCGGCGCCAGGGGCAGCAGCGGCCCCTGATTTTTCAGCAACACAATGGCCTCCTGGGCGATCTCCCTGGCCAAGGCCAGCCGGGCGCCCTCCTGGATGTAGGTTCCCTTCATATATCCTCCGCCTCTCCGCTTTATGTGGTGGGGAACTTGCTCCCCCTTATATATTTATGGTACCATATTTCCCCCTAAAACGCAATGTTAGGCAAAGAATTTGAGAAAGTATTTGACAAATGCCGCCAAGTGGGGTAAAATAGAGCCGTACTTCCCCACGTGGGGAGTGTATAGGCCTCCTTAGTTAAATGGATATAACAAGCCCCTCCTAAGGGCTAGTTGAGGGTTCGATTCCCCCAGGGGGTGCCAGCCTGTGGATATAAAAAAGATATTCGCTCAAAAAACCGCGCTGTGGCGCGGTTTTTTGATGCCTGAGAGCCTGGATTTAAAAAGTCAAAAATGCAGACGAAAGTTGGTATTTGGTGGGGGAGAGTGGATTCGAACCACTGAAGTCGTCGACAACAGATTTACAGTCTGCCCCCTTTGGCCACTCGGGAACTCCCCCATAAATTATGCAGTTTTATACAAGGCTTGTCCGGCCTTCCTGTCGGGCCGGACCGCCCAGTTTGGAGCTGGTGAACGGACTCGAACCCCTGACCTGCTGATTACAAACAGTGTAGAGTGCAAAAAATCGGCTCCATAGCGGCGTTTATAACCCTTTTCTCTCCACCATAGTACAGCATTTGACCCTAAATTTTCCACTGTGTCCACCCAGCTTTTTCGCCGTGTGGGTCAGGGTGTGGGTCAACCAGAAAGCGCCAGGGGCAAACCAACAAATCGCCCCCAACAGATACGCTCAAAATTTGCGCCGCTAAACAAAGAAAAGGTTTTACGCCCAATGAAATGCTCTACATACAGATACAGAGCATAGCATAATTCGTTCTCTGCCATTCTGTCGAAGTCACGTTAAGTATGCCATATACAAAGGGGAATTGTCAAGTGCAAATCACGCCTATAGATTCAGTTGCAAATTTTTGTAGCTGTGATATAATAATGAAAGGTTGGCAAATCGAAGTTTGAATGTTTGGAAAGGAAAGAGCAGGAAAATGGAGGTTTCGTTATTTTCAAACCAATACCTTATTCGGAAGATGTGTACCGATGATGTAGCGGAAGTATACAAATTATGCTATAAAAACAGTCTATACTATCAATATTGTCCACCGTTTGTATCAGAACAGGGCATTATGGAGGATATGAATGCGCTCCCACCCAACAAGGAAATGTGCGATAAGTATTATCTGGGATTTTATGATGGAAATAAACTGATTGCTGTGATGGATTTCATCATGTCCTATCCGGAGGAATCAACAGCCTTTATTGGATTTTTTATGACGGATGTGTCCATACAGAATACTGGAATAGGGAGCAAGATCATCAATGACCTGTGTGCTTATCTGTCCAGTATTGAGATGGCGAATGTCCGTCTCGGTTGGGTAAAGGGGAATCCGCAAGCAGAACATTTTTGGCACAAAAATGGTTTTAGAGAAACAGGAGTTACATATAATGCGGAAAACTATACCGTAATTGTTGCTCAGCGAAGTTTATAAATTCCTGTTTATTGACCTACAAATATTTGAAACTTGAATTGCCGCCGTTTCGTCACGGCCGCACGTATAAGCAGTGAGTCTGAAAAGAATTTACTGCCCTATTTCAGCTTGCGTGGTGATGTCGGGAGTGAAAGGAACTGTGCTATCCCTGTGTCAAAGCGCTGTCGGCCCTGTGAGGGCCGTGTTGGTCAGTTTAGGCCGGTGGTCGAGTTGGAACACGGCAAACACCGATAAACGCGACGTGAGGCGATTTGTGAGGGGCACCGGCCTCGCCTCCAGCAACCGCACAAACTTTCCGCGAACAACGGCGCAAACTTGTTGCAAAGATATGCATTGAAATGGAAGATAATCCAGTCAAAAATGGCTCCAGAAAACCGGTCGAAAAACAAGCAGGAGAAAGCAAGGCGCCAAGGTGGCGCCTTTGCGGTTCACACCGTCCGGCAGAGCCGGGCGGGAAGGCTGGAAACCACGGGCTTTTTCGGGAGTTGCCGGGCGTAGTAAGATGGGTGTCAGAGTTGAGTCACAAATGGGGATTTGGTGTAAAGTTAGGCGTTGCAAGTAGGCAGAAACGGCTGAATACCGGGGTTTTTCTGGGTGTCACAAGTTGGTGTATTGTATTTTGGGAGGTGCCTTATGGATTCAGAAAATATGCAGCGGATAAGCCTGTACTTGGGCAAAGGTCTAGTGAAACGAGCGGATAGATTTGCGAAAGAACAGGGCTTTTCATCCCGGAATGAGTTGTTCGCCCGAGCGGTTGAGAGCCTCATGGCCGACAATGCTTTGCAGGATAATGACATCCTGGGAGATAAACTGGCCGAGGCGGTTTTGAGGTTGTCAGAGGACAACGCCAAAGCCATCTCGAAGGGCTTTTCCGTTACGCCGTACAACTTGAGATGGTGATGCGTGTACTGACAGAGCTTTCCGAGTACACGCCCGAACAGGTAGAGGAAATGCGCCGCGAAGTCATAAACAATGTTCGCCGTACTCGTGGAAAGGTAAGCCTTGAAGATATTTTGTCCGGATATTACGACGATTGATACCATCAGAATTTGCGCCGCTAAACAAAGAAAAGCGGTTTTAGGCACACGGCAAAAGTAAGAAAAATGTCAGTGGACTTTCTCGGCAGGGTGTGGTATTGTGGTGTGCTGAGAAAGGGGGCCGTTTTATGGCAAAGAAACGAGCAAACGGCGAAGGTAACATCCGCAAAAGGAAAGACGGTCGATGGGAAGGTCGATACACCGCTGGCTATGACCCCGCCACCGGCAAGCGAATCATCAAAAACGTGCTGGGCAAGACCCAAGCAGAAGTCAAAGAAAAGCTGACCGCGGCAATGGACGATGCCAAAGATTTAGACGTAGCCCGCTCCGATGACTACACGGTCGGCTCATGGCTGACAAACTGGTACACCCTCTACGCCAAGCCCAACGTGCGAGTCTCCACCGCTGAATACTACCGCAGGAGCATCGAACTTCATGTGAACCCACGGATAGGTGATATCAAGTTAAACAAGCTGACAGGCCGTGACCTGCAAAAACTCTACCGGGACTTACGCGAAAACGGCAGGCTGCGAGAGGCCCAAAAGGAAAAATCTCCTGGCCTGAGCGCCTCCACTGTGCGCGGCATCCACCTCATGCTCCACAACGCGCTGGACAGGGCAGTCAAGGAACGCCTGATTCAGCGCAACCCTACCGATGACTGCATCGCCCCAAAGCTGGAGAAGAAAGAGATGAAGTTCCTCCCCGCTGAGGACATGAAAGCCTATCTTGACGAGGCCGAACGCCGCCACGTCCTGCCCATGTTCTACCTTGAGTTGGTGAGTGGCCTACGCAAAGGTGAGCTGGTAGCGCTTCTATGGTCTGACTTGGACATCGAGAATCAGACGATAAGTGTCAGCAAACAGGCCACCCGCGATGCAGATGGCAACATCGTCATCGCCCGGCCCAAGACGGAAACTTCCGTCAGATTGGTGTCAATACCGCAAAAAGCTGTAGAACTGCTCCAGCGCGAACACCTCAAACACCCCGACAACCCTTATATGTTCCCCTCCACCCGAACTGGCGAGATGTACTACCCGGATTCCATTGTGACGCTCCACAAGCGGATATTAAAGTCAGCAGGATTAAGTTATATAAATTTTCATGCACTTCGTCACACATTCGCCACCGCCGCACTACAAAACGGTGTAGACGTGAAAACAGTATCATCAATGCTTGGCCACTACGACGCCGGATTCACCCTCCGCACCTACACCCACGCCACCCGCCAAAAGCAAGAGCAAGCCGCCGAAAAGATGGGAAATTTTATGGAAATGGTCATGTGAGTGTGGGGCAAACGAGAAAAACAGCTGGAACTTCCTACCCGGAAGTATCCAGCCGTTTCCGTTTATTTCCGCGTGTGGGTCAAGACAAAAAGCCGACGGAGCCACGCCTAACTCACGAAAAAAGCAAGTTGAAACTTTATCCGCAATATCCACTTTGTTATGCAAGTCATTCGCGGGCAAAAAAGTTCGCGCACCCACAAATGTAGGTGCGCGAATTGGGTGCAGCGTCACGCTGCTGTGAGGTGGATACGAAAAAGATATTTTCGCTAAATCGTTGGGTGTATCTGAACCCTCACATCAAACTGGTATCGTCTGCTCAACCTCTAGCCCTCCCGCAAAAATCACCTTGATTTTCTCTTTGGATTCTACTACTACGCATTCCAGCACTTGCCGCACCAGCCGGTCATCATACTCCATGGGGTGGTTCTCCAGTCCCTCCAGGATAGTAAAAATTTCATTCAACTGTGACTCTGCATTTTCCCTTTCCTTCTGTGCATTACCAAATTGGGCCAGTTGCTGTTCTAGGCTGCTTTTCTCAGCCATGAGCGCTGTAGCCCTCTGCTCATCAAAATCTTCAACGGTATCCGGTAGCTATGGCCTGCAGCATAGCCTTGAATTCAGCATCGATTTCTGCAATTCTTATTTGGATATCCAGGCTGTTATCTTCAGTATCCTTGACTTCCAGCCCCATGCCGATGTGCAGTTTAAGGGTACCCAGCACATCAGCACTCTGCTTTGCCGTGCGCAGGATTGCTGCCATGACAGCCTCCTGCAGCACACTTTCTTCCATCGTGGGCGAGCGGTGGCAGTATTTCTTGCCGAAGTCCAGCCGGTTAATGCACCGCCAGACCGGTTTCTTCTCACCCTTGATCGTCCATGTGCACCGGCGATAAGGAGTACCGCACTCACCGCGGACTAGCAGTTCCGTCAAGGCATATTTGCTGGAATACCGGCCCTGCTCGGTTTTTGTACCTTTTTGCTTGACCTTGCGTTTGCCGGTGCGCCGTGCCAGTTCCTCTTGCGCCCGACCAAAGGTGGCAGGGTCGATGATTGCCGGATGATTATTCTCCACATAATATTGGGGCCGGGCCTGCCCATCGTTGCGCTTGACCTTCTTGCTCAAGCAGTCCACCACATATGTCTTGTTGAGGACGGCATTTCCGGCGTATTTTTCATTTGAAATTATCGACTGTATCGTTCCCGGCACCCATATGCCGGAGCCGGTGGGGGTTGGTATGCCATCAGCGGTGAGGGAGTTGGCGATGGTCGTCATGCTGTCCCCGGCCAGAAAGCTGGCGTAAATGCGTTTCACAATTTCTGCCTGCTCCGGGTCGATTTCAGGTTTGCCGTCCGGCCCGCGCCGATATCCCAGGAACCGCTTATATTGGAATGGCACCTTGCCCTCTTTTGCGCTCTGATTCTTACCCCAGATGACGTTGGCGCTGATATTCTCAGACTCGCTTTGGGCTATGCTGCCGTAAATAGTGATATAAAACTCAGCCCCAGGCTGGGTGCTGTGGATGTTCTGTTCCTCGAAGAAGATGTCCACGCCAATCTCTTTGAGCATACGCACATATTTCAGTACGTCAGCAGTGTTCCTGGCAAACCGGCTGATGGACTTCGTGATAATCATGTCAATTTTACCACGCCTGCACATCTTGATCATCTTGTTGAACTCATCGCGCTTTTTGGTGCTGGTACCCGAGAGTCCCCTGTCCGCAAAAATGCCCACAAAGGCCCATTTCGGCTCGCTTCTAATCCTCTCGGTGTAGTTATCTTACCTGCACGTCATAGCTGTTCAACTGCTCCTCCTGGGCCGTAGAAACGCGGCAGTAAGCGGCTACCCGGAGCTGCCGATGTGCCTGCTTGATTTCTTCAGCAATGTCGACCTTGGCAGGTATCTTCCGTACCACTTTCTGCGGGGTTGTTGCTGTCGGTTGCATTTTCATCATCCTTCCCGACCAGTTGGTCATTCATTAATTTGATGCTTACCGTGCCATCTTTATTGAGGCGGATTTCTTTCACCGTCCTCTTAAAAAGTGGCAGGGAAAAAGCTGAAAGCGGCTCTGCATCTGCGAGAGTCGCTTTCAGCCTATGTGCTGTATATGGAGCGGAGTCGATATCCGCATATTTCAAAGAAACACATTCTATCATCTTTTTTCTTAGAGCATTTTTATCATAATCGAGGGTGTCCAACATCCGGGCAATTTCATTCTCAGTTTTGCGAACCTGCACACTTGGCTCATGTGCTGGCCCAGCAGGGCTTTGCACCAACTCAGGATTGACAATCACCCGGTTAAGCAGTACAGTAATATCATTGAGTAGGTCGCTATCTGCCTTGTGAATCGTTGTGTGACATTCAGGATTGGAGCATATCCATTTTTGTGGACATTTCTTGAACCGGCTGTCGTGCTTACGGCTCATTTCAGAACCACAAATGGCACCAGAGTGAAATAAGCTGATTTGTTTGGATATGGCTTTCATGTTGGGAGTATCGTGTTGATGTTTAAAGTCGAGAAATCGGGATCTAAAAAAGTGTAGAAAACCAGGAATTTCCGGGCGTTGGGACTGCTGAAATGACAGTTTCCATTTCCAGATTTTTGGTTTGGGAAGTCCGTTGGAACTGCTCTATCGCAAAAAATGGCGAAGAGTTGAGTGGATAGAAGGGATATGAGATATGTGGTTTAGGGAGGACAGATAAATGGGGTATCGATTGGAACGCAAGGCTGGTTGCTTTTTAGAAACGCTGATACTGGGCAGTTTTTTGTTGGTTTTAAAGCAGATTCCAGTATCGTTCTGATGTCAAACTCCTTCAAATCAACCTAAGCGTTTCTTTAAATTTACTGGTCAAAATCATCAGACCGTACACCTGGTTTTATCCACTTTGGCTCCTAGATTGCGTCGTCAATAAACAAGGAGCCAAATAGCAATACAACGGATCTGGACAGCGGCGGCGAAGGAAGAGGCGTTTTTGGCGTAGCGCGTAGCAATACCGCGCCATCTTTTGAGAAGAAGGA
>NZ_JAWXXJ010000024.1:0-49257 GCF_034335085.1 Acutalibacter caecimuris
GACCACACTTGATCGCTTATGTCGTGTCTGTGATAGGAAGCATCCATCTTTTCCTCTCCTGTCTTTTTTGATGCTTCCATTCTATCACAATTCCTCTACCTTGTGTAGACACTATCTAACAAATTAAAATTTTATATAATGAAGTGGCCGTCCAAAAACGGATGGCCACGTTATCCTATCAATCGTTTTGCTCGTCCATATTTGTTCTTAACTTCCCTGGACAGGGAACGCACCTCCCGATTATGCCTTTAATCTCATTGGAATTTCACCACCTGCGGGATCTCCGCAAGGCGCCCTCCTTTGCTGCGACGGGTCACGCTCGGCTTTAGGACTGGACGCAAGTATCATTGTCCCTTCTGCTCGTCATCGCCGTTGATGGATGTGCGTTCCATCGTCTGAGCCTGGAGGCCAAACTAGTGGCGTCCGCTCATGTAGCTTGCCGCTCCTCACGGCGGCAGAAGGAAAGTAAAAGATGCGCTGAATATTCAATTTTCAAAGAGCAACGGAGGGCAGAAAAAAGCCCTCTCGCTTTCTATGCCGAAAAACGAAAGGGCTGACAACCAATTATTTCAAATTTTTGGCTTTCCGTAGCTTTGCCAGAATCTGAACCTTGCACCTGTGAATGGCGTTCTGAGACACATGAAAGCGCTCCGCGACAGCCCGTTCACTAAGCCGTTGACTGTAGATGAGATACAAAATTTTCTGCTCATCTTCAGACAACCTCTTGAACTCAAGCCGGAGATTGTCCAACATGATTTTCTTTTCTACGTCACCAGCCGTATCGGATGCCATGTCAACCAGAATATCCTCACCATTGAACTCATCCGTGGTGAGCATATCGTAGGAAAAATCGCCGTTCTTTGCAGAGCGCTCGTCCAGATATTTCTGTCGGCGTTTGTCCTTGTAGAACGCCTTATAGTCGTTCTCAGATACTTCCATCAACATACCGTGCAGGGGTATGAACCGTCTGCCTGCATAGCACTCTTTTTTCTGATTGAACTGCGCATAAGTGAGTTCCACATACACTCCATTTTCAAAAATGAACACTTTTCTTGGTGGGTATTTCACCGTTGATTCCTCCAATCAATCTTTTTGGGGTTTGCAAAACGATTGATTGGGGTGGGCTGCGGCAGCCTCTAGAAGAACAAAGGGGTATATCAAAAACGGCGTTCTTGCGGGAGATCAAGCCCGTAAGAACGCCGTTGGTGTACTGTGGTGCATATTCAGATGCGTGAAACCTTACAGCAAGGAGACGAAATGTACTTCAATAGCACAAATATGCAAGGGTGATTTTCCTTCCTTTGTAGTGAATTAAAATACACTATTAAGCGTATTTGCGAACATTCCATCTGAGCACAGTGTATTGTAAAATGCATATGAGGTGAATTTCAATGCCAGAGTATGCAAAATCATTGGGCGATGCAATCAGAGAGGCCCGCATCCGCAATGGCTTTACCCAGCGCGGGTTGGCTGAACAGCTTACCATGGATTCCCGCACAATTCTGAACATAGAAAACTATAACAGAAATCCAAAGATGACAATTCTCTATCCCTTAGTTCGAGAGTTGGGGATAGACCCATGGGACATCTTTTACCCCGAACTAAAGCAGGAAGAGTCAGCTTTCCGGCAGATGCAGATTTTACTGAAAGAGTGCAGCGATGACGAGATCGCCGCACTGATTCCAGTTGTTGAGGCTGCGCTCAACATTGTAAAGACCAAGCGGGGCAAAAAGGTCTAATCCACGTTATTGCCCGGTTCATCATTTACAACCATTTTAAGGTTGATTACGCCAATTCGGATACTTCTCTTGCATTTGGGGCAGTAGAGCGGGAAGTTCAGCAGAACTGTATCCGGGTCAACTTTGGTATGCGTTTTGGCCCTACAGATAGGGCAGTGAATCCAATGTTCTTCATTCTTCTTGTCCACATTAGTACCTCCTGCGGCGCTGGCTCTGTATCTGGTAACTGGCTCGGGCCGCATTGGAATAATTTGTCTGTGGCAGATGCACGACTTTTCATTTATCCGAGTAAGTTTAGGACGATGTCAGATTTTCCAGCCACAGGCATATTTCGTCAAAGGTTTCAGTGCATAAGCTGTAATGCCTATGCGGGCTTGCTAAAGAGGATAATTGCCACGCCGCTCCCCATCAACACCAGAGCCTGCTGGACGCCTATCCCATTTGAAACACAGTGAAAAGCCGCCCCCACGCTTTCAATTTGCAGCGCGCAGTACCAGCAAAAAGACACCAAAAAGCCGACCGCCGTGTTCCGCGATACAGCGCTTGCCAGAAGCCCGACAAATCCCAGCGTCATTGCCGCTACCAGCGTTCGGAGCGCATATGTGCAGACCGGGAACCTGCATCCGCTCATGCACATATATCCCTCGAAGGCGAAAATCAACGCAACCGCACCTATTAGCGAAAGCACCACCCGCAGTACGACAATCATTCGATACGGAAAGGGCCGCATGGCAATCATCGCATTCATACCGCTGTCTTGCTCCGGCCTTAGCAGCGGCACAAACACGGGAAGTCCCACCAGCGCCACTATTCGCTCCAAACATTCCGCAGACTTTGCACTGTCGAGGTTGGACGTTCCGTAGATCCATGGGATCATCAGCAGGAGCAGAACCGCCGGGAAAATGGTCTGTTTAATGTTCAGCCGTAAATTTGAACCTGTGATTATGAGTAGATTTCTTGCCTCCAAGCGTCAGCCCTCCTTTCCGTTTTCTGCTATAAACCAGGACAGCCAAGCCCACAAGTGCGAGGGCAATGACGGAAATTGTAATTCTATTCAGCGCCAGCATTTGGATATTCTCCATCACCCGCCCGTAGCCTCTCAGGGTATTGTGCCGGATAATGAGGTCACAGAGACCGTAATTCCCGCCTTCCAGCTTATCGATGGTTGGATTTCCGACCAGCCAGATTGTGCCGGATACCAAGATTCCCACATAGTTTTCAAGCAGCACTGTCACCAGTAGGCTCACTGCCATGACTAACATAACTGTGGGCAAAATCCATGCAAGAGTATATTTCACGAAGGCCAGCACATCGCCCTGAACACCGATACTGCCACAGTACCGCATGAGCACCACCAGGGATTTGACCGGCAGAATGAGGATAGGAAGCATAGTTATACAGACCGCGGCGGCGTAACGGGTGCATATCAGCTTTGCGCTGGAGATCGTCCTCGGGTAAATCAAGCCCCGCATATTCCGGCGCTTGTCCCGCAGCATCAGGTCGACGATGACAAAGGCGGGGAGGAATAGCACACTGATGGAAATGCTGTCGCAATAGTACCGGGCAAAGGCGCCGGTCACTTTGTCGCCCTCATAGAACTCTTTGTGCTGACGTTCGGAAATGGGCGCTTCCTCCATGTCGTTGCCAAAATAGTACAGCTTCAGCATGGGCCAGCTAAAATAGGAGCCAGGCCCAATCATTTTATTGACCTTCTCCATGATTTCCTTGAAGCGTTCAAAGGACACTTGTATCTCAAAGCCGTTTCCTGATTGTGTAGGCACTGCTTCATCACCGGGAACATATTGCCCTTCGTCCGCTCCTATTACAAACTGCCCATTCTCGTTCATGCTCCCCTCGCCCGGTTTGAAAACGAAAGCCCCGCCGCCAGAGATGGGGATATCGCCGGTATCGCTGGTGCTATCTGTTTCATCTGCTGTTTCGTCTGCCGTCCCATTTATGGCTTGTTCGCTGAGCCCGGTCAGCTCCATCAGGTACTGCAAAATTGCCGCCTGTTCCTCTGTGGACATGGTTTTCTCTTTCACATAGCCGAAGGGATAGTACAGATAGCTGTTATCCCGGTAATTGTACATCAGCAGCTTTGTGGCCTCTGTCATCATGTTCTGTTCCATCGCTTCATCGGGAGCGCCGCGCTCCGGGGCATAGCTGTCAGCGGTATAGAAAACTGAGCTGGGGTCGTTTACGCGCCGAAGCTCGCTCTCCACGGAAGGCTCATATTGAAAAATGCTGACTGCCATCAGCGCCAGGACAAGCACCCAATACAAAATGCTCCCCGCTATCTTTTTACACTCCATTCCAAACAGACGCATCATTTTTCCACCTCCTGCTCCAGCTGCCGGAGCATTTCCATGTAGCCTTCCTCCACCGTGGCTGTACGGTGGGTGGAGCCGCCTGCCGCCTTTTGCGCCAGAGCCTCTGCTTTCCCGGTAAACAGCAGCTTCCCGGCGTCCAGAACAGCCACCCGTTCACAGACCGTTTCGATGTCGCTGACGATATGGGTGGACACGATCACAACGCGGCTGCGGGAGAACTCCCGGAGCAGCTCGTAGAAGCGGAGCCGCTCCGGGGGGTCAAGGCCCACCGTGGGTTCGTCGGCGATCAGCACCTGGGGGTCATGGAGCAAAGCCCCCGCAATACCCAGCCGCCGCTTCATGCCCCCGGACAGCTTGCGCACCTTTTTGCCCTTGTCCTCCCAAAGATTTACCCGTTGTAGCAAATCAGGGATGCGCTGACGCTGTACCTCTGCCGGAAGATTGGACAGCGCGGCCAGATAGCGCATGATCTCCTGCACCGACATATCCGGGTACAGGGAAAACTCCTGGGGCAGGAAGCCAATGAGAGGACGGACTTTCCGGGTATCTTCCAGCAGGATATTGTCGAATGTGACTGTGCCGGAGGAGGGTTCCCCCAGGGTGGACAGAATGTGCAGCAGGGTGGTTTTCCCAGCGCCATTTCGCCCCAGCAGGCCGAACATACCGTTCCCAATGGTGAGGGAAATGTTGTCCAGAACTATCTTTTGCCCGTAGTTCTTTTTCAGGTCTTGGATTTTTATCTCCATAACAAAAACTCTCCTTTCAACGCTTTCAAGCGTTTTGATAAGGAGAGTTTAACAGGGAAAGGTCTACATTCCGTCACAATGGGAAGATTTCTTCCATTTTAAGTTTTACAGTTACTTTCGCTCCGCCTCCGGGCGCGTTGTCGAGAGAAATACTGCCGCCGTGCTTCTCCGCTAAAATCTTGCAGATTGTCAGGCCGATGCCGAAATGCTCCTTTTCTTTCTTTCCCTTGTAGAAGCAACCGAGTGCCTCGGCCCGGTCTTGCGCCGAAAAGCCTTTCCCATCATCCGTTACTGTGATTGTAAGAAAAGGCTGTGAATAAGAAAAGTCCAGGCTAATTTTTGACTTACAGTATCGCAGGGCATTAGACACAATATTTTCTACAATCCGAAACACAGCGGCGGGGGCGAGAGAAACCGTCTGCTCTGGCAAATCTGCGGAAAGATGTATGCTTGTCTGGTGCTGTTCGGACAGGATAGAAAGCTGGGTCTGCATTTCTTTCATCAAATCAGGCAGCGCAATTTCCTTGTAGTCCAGGCTCATATCCTCCAGGGCTTGTACCTCATGGACGGAATTTGCGTAATCCTCTAACCGGCTGGCGGCTTCATGGATATACCCGGCAATCTCCCGTGTTCCATCCTCGGTCAGCACATCTTTACCGATATTCTTGTCCAGATATTCACTATACCCTTTTATCACGGTGATGGGAGTGCGCAGGTCGTGGGAAATGCTGGCGTTGATTTTCTTGCGCTCCTCTACCATGGCCCACATCCGCCGGTTATTGTCCAGCAACTCCCGGCGCATTGTTTCAAAGGCGCCGCAGAGCTGGCCCAACTCGTCCTGCTTTTGATAACCTATTGAATAAGTCAAGTCGTTATCCGCAATGTGAACGATGCCCTGCTTGAGCGCGTCCAGCGGCTCTTTCAGCTTGATACGGTAGAACAGCGAGCTTGCGCAGGCAATCCCAGCAAATGAGAAAAGGACAGGCAGGAGAACCATCATGGCTTGCGCGGTATTGAATATCATCACTTCCTGTTCGGTAAACTCAGACACCTCACCGTTTTCCGGGCCGCCGCTGGCTTCCAAAGTGAATTTGCCGTTTCCCTCCGGCTGAACAACGGACGGCTGAAAAATGTAAGCGTGGGGGAGCAGGATCTGGTCGCGGACTTTGGAGCAGATTCGTACAGAGACGGTGGACAAAAGCATTACGACTACGCCCGTAATGACGACAATCAGACAGAAGGTTTTCTTGATGGAAAGGTCTTTCAGCTTACCCATTTATACCCGCACCCCCAAACCGTTTCAATATAGCTTTTGTCCGATACTTTTTCCAGTTTCACGCGTATCCTGCGGATGTGCTCTTTCAGGATGTCGCTGCTGCCTTCGGCGTCATAGCCCCAAAGCCGCTCGTATATCCTTTCCCGGTCAAAGACCTGTCCGGCGTTGAGGGATAGAAACTCGATAATGTCAAATTCCTTTTTTGAGAATGGGATGATCTGCTCGTTGCAGTAAACGCAGCGACCGGCGTAATCAATAAACAGGTCGCCGAATATCTTTGTATCGCTATGCCGTGTGCGGTTCTCCCTCCGGAGATGGGCCTCTACACGGGCCGTCAATTCGTCCAGGCTGAATGGTTTTGTAATGTAATCATCCCCACCGGCCCGCAGGCCGGTGATCTTGTCCTGCTCCGTGACGCGGGAGGTCAGGAAGATAATGGGGCAGTCGATGTGGCCCCGCACTTTTTTGCAAAATTCCAGGCCGTCAACCTCCGGCATATTGATGTCTAGCAGAATCAAATCGGGTGTGTGGGACAGCATTTGGGCGGCTTCTTCCGCGTCTGAGGCAGTATAGACAAGGTAGCCCTCGGTTTGAAAATGGAGCTTGACCAGATTGCAAATGGCGGGCTCGTCATCGACTAACAAGATTTTTGATGGCATATGTGGCTCCTCTCTGCTGTGTGTCATCGGAATTTCCGTTTATGCTACCATAGAAAAGTCTATATTTGGTCAATACTTATTTCATTATAGAGCGCGATGATAAGAATATCAAGGCTAGGGCTTGTTTGAAAATAGAGGAAATGACGGAATTTTGACCAGAAGCGGTCAGCTTCAAGAAGAAAACCGCAAGGAATACTTGCGTATTACGAGGATTTTCGACGCAGAAGATGGCTGCTTCTGGGTAAAAAGACGGCGTTTTCGATTTTTCAAACAAGCCCTAAGGATGTTAAAAATTTAATAGCGATAGCAGGACTTCTTTTCTATCTGTAGTAATCCCTTTTCTTATGGGTAGTTCACTAGACCTATCACAGTGACAGGTACCACCTTCCACCGAGAGGGCGCAATGGTTCCTTGGCGGCAAGTGTATTCTTCTGGCATTTTTCCAACTGAAAAAGCAAGCTGATTTCAGGTGTTAGGATTTGGCAACTAACTCTACCGCCTGTGTGTCAAGCCCAAGACAAAAAATTGCCAAATATCCGAAGCCCCCAAAAAAAGTAAGCCCCTCGCAGGCGTTGGGAGGGGTTTTGGATATTTGCTTTGAACAAACCTGCGGAGATAGAGGCAGGAGCTATGGAGAAAATAAAGACCTCATTTCCAGATACAGAAGTAGACAAAATGAAAAAAAGCCGTTATAATGTTGGAGAGGAAAGCAGGAAAAGATAAAAAAGCGCAAAGTTTCCCCCTCCCCAAAAGTGGCGGATTTTGAAAAGGTTAGTTTTTCACGAGACAGGGAGGTTCCCTGGCCAGACGGCCGATACCACAACAGGGGCAAAGGTCGAAATCGGGTCCGAATATCTCGCGCAAACGGTCAGCGGCCACGAACTTTTTGGGGACCTTTGAATGGGTCAAGCGCCTGCATAAGGATATCCTGCGTTTCTTGTCTCGAGCGGAGGTAAGGCCGTAATGGCGGATTTTGCGAAAGCCGCTGGGCAGGATGTGCATAAGGAAACGGCGGATGAACTCCATGGCGTCCAAGGTCATAGGTTTCGTTTGATTCTCATGGGCGTAATCCCGCCAGAGAAAAGTGACCTTGCCGTCCTTCAGGGACAAAATGCGGTTGTTGGAGATGGCAACGCGATGGGTATAACGTCCCAGATAAGCAACTACTTTTTCTGCGGAGCCAAAAGGCGGCTTGCAGTATACGACCCACTTTTTGCTGCGGCAAACGTCCAGGAGTTCCTGGTTTGTATCCGGAAATTTCTGTTTGAAAAGGGCCAGGAATTTGCCCCGGAATTTAGCGGAAAGCACCCGAACGGGCAGGAAGAATTTCTTTTTTGAATCTCTCCACTTGCCATTCGGGGTGAGTCCGCCGCCGGTAACGAGTATGTGGATATGTGGGTGAAACTGGAGGTTTTGTCCCCAGGTGTGCAGCACGGCGGTGACGCTGGGTTTTGCGCCCAGATACTTTTTGTCCGCGCACAGTTCCAGGACTGTCTCCGATGAGGCCCGGAACAGCAAGTCATACATGGAGCGCTGGTCGTGGAGGAAAGCCGGGTTCAACTGGAGAGGGACGGTGAAAACCACATGGAAATAGTGGATATCCAGCAGGTCTTCCCGCTGTCTTGCGAGCCACCGTTCTTTGGAGAAGGACTGGCACTTGGGGCAATGGCGGTTGCGGCAGGAATTGTAAGAGATTCTTTGGTAGCCGCAATGGCCGCAGATATCAACGTGAGCTCCCAGAGCCGCCGTGCGGCACAGGATGATGCTTCTGGCGGCTTTCCATTGCTCGGAAGAAAGCTTGCGCCGCGTAATCCTCAAAATGGGCGGCGAAGAGGTCTTGGATTTCAGCCATCTTTTCCCTCCATTTTGTCGGCAGGGCTTACGCTTCCTTTCGTGGTGTTGGAGAGATGCAGGTAAATCATGGTAGAGCTGATACAGTAATGGCCAAGAAGTTCTTTGATTTTGATCAGTTCTACGCCATCCTCCAGCAAATGAGTGGCAAACGCGTGACGAAGGGAATGGGGCGACACCTCCTTTGCAATCCCGGCCTTTTCCTTGCAGGTATCAAAAGCCAGAGCGATAGCGGCCCGGGTAAGATGGCCAATATTTCGGAACCCGGGGAACAGCCAGCCCTCCGGGCTGTTAGGGCGATACTCCTTCCAATAAGTACGAAGGGCGTCCAGCGTAGTCTGAGGCAGCAAAGCATGGCGGTCCCGGTTGTTTTTTCCGCCTTTTATGAAAATCCGCATCTCTTTTGAATCCATGTCCTTGACCCGCAACTTTTCGATTTCGCCGCAGCGGAGCCCGGAACCATAGGCAAGAAGGAGCAGGGCCCGGTGCTTGCTGTTGGTGCATACACGCAGCAGGGCGGAAGTCTCTTCCCGCGTCAAAACCCCCGGCAGCTTTTTGGGCACTTTCATGCGTGGCATTTGCAGGTAGTTCATCGTTCTGTTCAGCGAGATGGCAAAGAGGAAACGGATAGAGGCGCTGTACGAGTTTACGCTTGAGGGTTCCAGTTTCTTTTCCTCAATCAGGTAATGCAGAAACCTCCGCACATCGTTTTCGTCCAGTTCCTCCAAGGGCTTTTGGCAGAACGCAAAGAACTTCCTCACGTTCCGCGTATAGTTCCGGTAAGTGCTTTCCGATAGATTCCTGAACCTGATGTCCTCTCCCATTCGCTGAATAGCTTGCTCTTCTGTCATGTTAAAACATCCCCTTATTTTGGTTTCGCAGTTTTCCTGCTCTTCCATTTTAAGGGGATGTCTTATTTTTTTCTATACTTCTCTGTGTTTGTTTCTGCTCTTCCTCCTTGCCCCCGCGGTAGCGGGTTAGTTCAAAAATTTTTCTGCCTTTCAGAAATTCAATTCTATTCAGACAGACTATTAATTTTAAAACCCGCTTGGACAAGCAATTGTAACTCTGTTTCACTCAAGGGAGAAGACAGTGGATTTGGAATACCTAAGACAATCAGGTGACGGGCACGAGAGAACGAGATATATGCTAAGCGATTTCCTTCACTGATAGAATTATTATCAATGGCAAACCAGTCGCACCAGTGTGATCCGCTATCCTGATCACGGCTACGTCTATATGCGGACATAAATAAAACTGCATCTAAACTCATCCCTTTGCAGCTATGGATGGTTTCTATATCAAATGGAATTGATATATTGGGGGTACTCTCAAATGTTTCTAAGAGAATTGCCTTAGCAGCTCCAGATCGAATTTTACCCAAGTCTACTGCTTGCCCATGTAAAATTGAAATGCCTGTTGTTTCTGCAGCCAAATTATCTAGCACAGGTTTTAAGTTTGCTTTCCATTGTGACCATGTACAGCAGAAATCAAGGAGAATTTCTTTTGAGAGTAGTTGCTTTCGGACACCGCTAATTGTCGTTCTCCATTCTTGGCTATCCAGCTCATCCGGTTTACTCAATTGATCGAAACTGGAATGTACACTCGCGCTAAAATATGTCCTTTGTATTGCTCTAGCTAAGATTTTTATTGATGATTGGAAGCCGTTAACTGAATTGTCTGTGCAACAAAGATACAAAGAGCGGGCATATTCTTCTATTGTATTTATCGTCTGGCTAGAGGAAAACTTTCTTCCGAATAGTTTTTCACGCAAGGTATTATTTCTCACAATAACTCTACTATTTTCAAAGGACAATTGATTTGCATTTATAAGTGTCTCAAATTCTTTTATGACCTGCCCTTCCTGGTCTTGTTGATAAAGTAGAGCAATCAAAGGTGCGTCCAACTTTTTCTCTAACTTTCCAATAACAGAATTTTGCGGCTTCTTCAAAACGGCTAAGCTAGCATCAACTATGGGCTGACAGCTACGATAATTCTCAGATAGTCGCAGTTCTTTCATTCCTAACTGTTCAATAAATGATTTTGTTTCGCTGGGGTTAATATTTCTAAATTTATAAATTGACTGATCCAAATCCCCTATAAAATGTAGTTTTGTCCCATGGTTATGGAGTTCGTGTAGAATCTGGAGTTGAGAAAACGCTAAGTCCTGACATTCATCAACTATTATTAAAGGAAAACGTTGCGCAAGGCAAGTAGTAATATCCGAATGTTTTTGTAGTAGCTTGTAAGTTAAGTATTCAATATCCTCATAAGTTGCAAAACCGGACTTCCAAAATCTTTCCTTTAGCCCTATCAGTTCAGAAAGCCTCCAGGCATCAGTTCGCAGACACTCGTCCAAAATAGTCTGTCTGTCTCGATATGGCCCTACGTAAATAACAGATACCTCTGACTTTTCTGTAATATAGAATTCGTTGGCTTTAATGCACCCTAATTCTTTATACTGATATTTTGTTTGAAATGCGTGCAGGAAGTTGCTGGTGCAGTCTGTATCAATTACTCGAATACTGTTGTCTGAATCTGATTCATCATGATGACCAGATATCAATTCCAGAAACGGATTGGCAATATACCCATGCAGCCAGCTTGAAAATGTACCCAGAAAATGTGGGTATTCAACCTGATGCCCTAGATATGAACTCACCCGCGATCGCAACTCATTTTCCGCCGAGTTTGTAAAGGTTAGTATGGCAATGCCTGTATGACGGTTATTCCATCTGTTTATCTCATACGCAGCCTTTACCCCAACCACCTCAGTTTTTCCACTTCCAGGGCACGCATTAAGATATAAATCAGATATGGCATCCTCTAAAATATAAGCGATTTGTTGCTCACTCAAATGCTCAATACTGCAAAAACCGCACTTCAAACATTTGGAGGATAGCTTTCCTTTACACACTCCTATTTCAGCCGGCATTGAGTGACACCTGCATAACACTTCTAAGAGAGAGGTATGCTCCATTTGTTAATCCTCCAGGCCCAGTATAAACTGAATTGATTGAGCAATATAAAGCGGCACAATGAAAGTACTATCTATTTTCTCACATAATAGTTGGGCAAAAAGCCCTTTTCCTAGTTTATCTGCCTGATGCAAAATATCTAATGCCATTTGTGCATCATCAATTTCAGCCGGTTCACCATCTCGTTCCTTCTCCAATTCATCTAAGTAATGAACAAGAGTAGCTTTGATGGCACCATCTGTTGAAATCCACTCGACAAGTATTTCCAACATTATCCTTGCGTTATGATGGCTTTCAATAGCTAAATCATACTCAAATGTTTTTAAATTAGAGAAAACTCGGCAATTATCTGTCATATTCGCTAGTTGGGCAAGAAGATATAACTGAGGATTACTCCCCACGATTGGTTCCCGCTTCGTAGGCTTTTGCTCCCATCTAAACACAGTTCTTTTCCCTGTTTCTGCATCGGTATATGTTTCAACAAAACACGGTGGGTCATTATCTGTAAGTACTGCACAACGAACGGGAAGCGCTAAAGTTTTTGCACATTCATTATCTTCAAACCGCGATTTTTGCCTGAACACTTTTATACGATTCTCATAATCCTTTTTAAGTTCCCCTTCTTGTTGCTCGGGAATGCATATTGAGTATCCATTGTAAAGCTGGATAAAATACTGAAAATAAATTCCATTCATATTTATGACAGATACGCCTGCATCTTCAAGGGTCGAAATTTTTATGCTATGAGTAGTAGCGTATTGTTTCAAATAGGCTTCAGCCAACTTTGGAATTAATATCGTTTCAGCAATCCCCTCCACAAAAATATTCCCCTTGGAGAAAAACAGAGCAGATTTTGTAGCATCTAGCCATCTGTCCAAAAACGCCTTTGCAGTAGTATCAATTCCACAATCCTTAATTGGAATAATCAAAGCACCGTCTTTGGCTCAATGGACAGAGATAATTTGATCAATCGGAACAACTGATGCTAGTGTAGTTGAATGTGTTGTGATGATGACTTGAATATCATAATCCAAGGCTTGCTGGCTCAGGTATTTTAGAAGTTTGATTTGTAACTGGGGATGTAGATGGGCTTCTAATTCTTCAACAAGAAGAATCCTTGGTGTTGTATAGCGATCTTTCAGGCCCTCAAACTCTGCCAAGATGGTTGCAATATAAATGAGATTGTTGTAGCCCAAACTGTTCTCGGACAAACTTCTAAAGCTTTCGAGTTCTGTGCATCCAATGCTCTTAGAAAATAGGATCTGGAGAGATTCGACAATTCGTTCATAAGAAAGTTCATTAAATTGAATTCGTGTGCTTTGTCCAAATATCGTGCCGACAGCATTCTTTAAGCTCCTGTTTATCAATTCGTTCGCTCTTTTTATGTCTTCTTTATCGGCAGCAGTCTGATTAAATTGAAATACATCGTTTTCTAATGGCATTTTTTCGTGATTCTTTCTCCGCTGGGCTAATTCATCCGCAGACAGATTGGTGATGAATCTTGATAGTCTGGAACCTCGACCGGATCTTAAACTGCGTTCAGCATCCCGAAGGGCTGGGAGATATACACACTGAATATCATCCAATGGCTCCCAATCAAAAATGCTATTGCAAGAATTGCCTCCCCACCTTTTAGGCTTAAACATCCTCCTTGAATCCACATTATACTGATACTCCACATTTAATTTGGCATTAAATCGGGGTGTTAGCCATGTTAGGTATTCAATTTTCTGTGCGTCGTTTAAGTCAGCAAAAATTCCCGAAATAGAGAGTGGCAATGTCGGTAAAGTGCTTACTCCATATTCTTGATAGAAATCTTCTTCGCGGAGCCCTCTGTGAAAAAACTCAGATTCATTTAGCAAAATCCGAATAGCGTCAATTACACTACTTTTTCCGCATCCATTTTCTCCAACAAACAAGTTTAAACCACGATGCAATTTGATTGTCGTTGCATCTTTAAACAAGCGAAATCCTTCTACCTGCAACCCGGATAAAAACATGAGCCCTCTCCTTATTTTGAAAAACTACTCACAGTCTAATTGATCTTCTATTTTACCACAATTTTCCCGTTTTCGTCTACTACCAATTTTTCTACACAACCCACAATTCCACTGGGTGGAATATTTTTACAATGCTTTTCATGTTGGACAAATAGGATGTATCATCTGTCGTAACATGACTAACGTAATAGCAAATCGCCTGGTCGATGAACTCCTACTGGCTCTTGCGCTTATCTTTCCGGTAATTGTTCTTGACAAGCTCCAACGTGCTTGGATATGCCCACAGCAGGCATGACTTCACCCCCCTTTTGAATTTCGCGACCCTATTCAAAATGGCGTATCCTCGGCCTTTTTCAGCACTGCAACCCACTCATCTTGCCAACAGCATTGCCAGCAACCCACCCTAAAATTTGCATGACCGAAAGCCTGGAAACGCCTGAACGGATGGCATTGCCGTCCGATGTGAACCGTGAGAGGGTTGCAACGCAACCCACCTCACTTTCTCCCGCTTGCTTTTCGACCTTGCCCAAAGCCGCTCAAATCCCCTCAAGGCCAGCACCTTTCCAAACTGGCCCCACGCTGGCCCAATACGGCCCGCATGGGGCATGGGCCGAGTGGTTTTCCCGACCCAGCCCCGCAAGCCCCGACACAGGGCCACAGGTTGGGCAACACGGGCCTACCCTGCTGTCAGGCCTTATCCGATTTTCTTATCCGGCGGCATAATGCCCTCCAACCGCTCAAAGCAGCACTCGGTATAAGAGAGGCCGTTCTCCGTGACGATCCTGTCCAGCACCGCCAGCATATCCTGCTCTTTCAAGCTAGCGCAGTTGCCGGGACAGTCAAAGCAAATCCACTCGGAGGAGCCGGGGGAGTCCTTGACGTATACGTCATATCCCAGCCGCAGGGAGCCTTCTGACTGGAACAACACAGCGTTTATCTTCATGCAGCCCACGGTCAGGCTGGCGGCAACCGTATCGTCCAGGTGCTGGGGACCCTGCCTGCGCAGGCGGGATACCTCCCGGTCAGACATGAATTTCTGGTACGCATAGTCAGCGCCGAAAGCACGATGCAGTTCTTTTGCGCGACTCATACTGCCGCCCCCTCACATATGAAAGTGGAAGTCATAGCCCTCGCTCTCGTCCTCATCGTCATCCATCTCCTCCCATTCATCTTCCTCGTTCTCCAAATCCTCATCTTCCTCCAACTCATCCTCGTCATAATCGAACAGGGACTGCTGCTGGTACATCGAGGCCACGTTATAATATCGCTGGGTGCTGACCTGCAACGCCTGTTCCAAAGCGGCAGTATTCAGGCCGAAGTCATGGTAGCCCTGACGCACCGTGGCGTAGTAGCTGGGGGACGGCAGGTTGAAGTTCATGCGCGGATTCATGATATACACCATAGCATTAACTTCCCGATTGCCCATCTGCACCTGCACATCCCGCTTGAAATAATGGCTGGGAAAGCCCTCGTACATATCCAGAGCCCGCTCGTCCCTGGCCTGGATTTCCCACAATCCAACCGGCACCGAAGCCCCATCTTTGCGGCCAATGGTGGCGAATGCCGAGCGCTCCCGGCCCTTGAACTGCAACTCATAGCCCGGCAGCTCGCCAGAGCCAACATATTTCGCCGTGGGGCAGCGGTACTTCATCTGCTCCTTATTGAGGTTGCTGCCGTAGGCAACGTATAATTTTTTAGCCAATTTTCTCACCCTTTCACATAATCATTCGTGGCCCTTCTGATTCTTCCTGTTCCATTTCTTCGCCGGATTCTGGCGGCGCAGGAGCCTGCTCCATGGCCTGGGCAACAGACTCTGCCAGCCTCTTTTCAGCCAGCCGCTGTTTCTGAGCCTCGGCCTGGGCAGGATCTTTCCAGGCAATATTGCCGTCCAGATTCTTTAGCAGGTGGTGCCGGGCTGTCTTAAACTCATCGCCGATCAGCCCCAGCCGCAAGAGCCACACGCGAAACGTGTACTTCTCATTACTGCTCTGGGTCTTGATGCGCGAGGCCGACTTCTGCACCAGCGCCTGGTGGCTGATTGCCATGCACAGCTGGATATACGATTTGATTTCCCCGGCATGGAGCGTGGAGTTAAATAATCTAAACTCAATTGTCCCTTTGGAAAACACTGAGTGCAGGTTGAGTCCGTGATACCGACTTTCATCATAATGGTAATTTCTGCCAGACCGCCCATTGTACCAGATGGACTCCAAGGTATCCATAGACGTAGGGCGCTTTGCGTTTAGCTCATCCAGGAACCGGGTGTCGGCCTTGGCACAGTAATGCTCCCGGCTGACGTTCACCTTGAGAGTTTTATAGAGCAAATCCTCCTTCGCCGCCATGATATTGACAATGTTGCGGAGCGTTTTCACATCATGGGGCGAGGCATCAATGTGAACATGAATTCCACAAGAATCGTTAACCTTGGCCCCAGCGGAGTGCAGCTTGCGAATCAATTCTTGAATGGTTTCGATGTCCTCGTACTTGCAGATAGGAGACACAAACTCTACGGCGTAGGCGCTATTTCGGGATTCACCGCGCCTGGATTCTCTGCGAATAGAAGCATCACTGACCACTTTCCATTGCCGGTTGTCACCGTCCCGGACAGCGAAGGCATCGTATATCCCGCCCACATGGGTGGCGCTGGTATTAAAATGACCGGCAATCACCTGGGCCGCAGCCGCGCGGGTGATGCCGGTCATTTCGATTTCTATACCAAACTTCTGCGTCCTCAAAAGCTATCACGGCTTTCCGGGAGAGGATCGGAGGAAGTTGCATGAACGTCAACAGCCGGTTCGGATTCTGACGCAGGCCGGGGACGTTTACGCCGCTCCGCAGGTTTCGGCTCCATGCCGGAGCGCAGATCCAGGAACTCCCGGACGTTGCCTGGGACAGCTTTGGCGTAGAGAGTGTCCACAGCAGAGACCATTTCCTGCTCCACAGACTGGCCCTTCTGCTCCAAATAGAGACGGAGCGCCGCCAGCTTTTCCTCGTCGTAGGGGATGGTAATAGAATCTTTTTTCACAGGAAACACTCCTTTCACATAGACATCCCCGGAGCCTGTTCCTGCACAAACTCCGGGGCGATAGTCAGATAGATTTCGTTCTGGGTGGTTTCCACCTCATCGAACTCCGGGCGTTCGGAGAGCATATCCAGGAACAACTGCCGGTCGAAATTGACCATATCCTCGTCATATACCCTCTTTTCCACCTCCGCGTCCAAATCTGAATAGGATAGGGTAAAGCCCCCGCCCTCCTGCTCAACCACAGCCTGCTGGACGTATTTGTCCACCAGCGTGTCCATCTGCACACAAAAATCCCGCAGGGAGGGGTACCGGTTCATGAGGGCCAGAGTCCGTGCGCCGGACAGGTAGGCGGAGTACCGAGCGTAGGCAAAGCCCTCAGAATTCACAATCTGCTCTGGAATTGAGATTGCAAAACCCCAGCTCCCGGACGGTCGCCATTGTCCGCTCCTTCATGCAATGAAACAGGTTGACAAGATTCCTATCAAAGTCATTATAGACCTCGAAGGGGTCAGGCGGCTTGCCCAGCAGCACGCTGCCGGAGCCGCCGAACACCTCCACGAACCTGCCGTATTCCAGTGGGAACAAGCTGTAGATAATGGGGAGGATGGGCGCTTTGTCGCCCACCCAAGATACCGGCGATTTGATACATCATCATCTCCTTTGTGCGCCGAAAAACCGTCCAGAAAACGAAAAAAGCCGGTATCATCGCTCTCTGAACGATTGATACCGGCCTAATAATTTGTTATACTTATTTCGTGGACATTCCGCTGTCGATGTCCTCATCTGCCGCAATTTCTGTAGATTCTTCAAACCCATCCAAACGATTCGGCACATAGTCCGACAACCACGTACCGCCGAAAGTGTCGCGGGTTTTTAGCCGCCAGATAGCGAGACGGCCCATATCCACGTTGACCCCCTCGAAGGGGAACAGCAGGCAGGTCAGGCCGTCGTGCTCAAACGAGGAGCAGCCGCTGAACTTACTGCCGCCTCGCAAAATACCTTCCTCGGTAAGCATTTCGTTGATGCCATCCACCCATTCCCGCAGATCCCCGCCGCAGCCTTGGATGATGAGCCCTTCTGTATTACTCATGCGGCGCAGGTTGTCGGCGGTAATATGCTTGCCTGCCATTTTATAAAGCTGTGCGTCGGAGAGCCTTGTGGCGGCCGCCTTGTGGAACTGCTCGTCGCTGAATCCCTGCAAGCGCCAGCATTCGATAGGCATAAGTTTGCGAACTTTACCGTAGTGCAGATTGCCGTCCGCGTCTTGCACAGGAATGGAAAATGGGGCCTGTCCTTCCACAAAAACTCCTGATTTCCCACCCTTAAACTTCCCGATGCCCGCATCCTGATTTGCCAGCAGACACCTGGCATTTTCCGTCAGTTCCGGGCTTTCGTTCAGGTCGATAAAGAAATACCCCTGGTTATTTCCAGGGGTGACGGTATGCGCGATTTTATCTCCGACCCGCCCGCGCCGGGTATTCATGGTGGCATAAGCCAAGTCGATGCTGTCGCCGGGGTGGGCGAGCTGATACCCGGCTTTTGTCATCACCTTGATGGGGAGGCTCACATCGTAAAGCCCACTCCTGCCGCCAAAACCGCCAGCCGAACTTGTCAGGGTGATGACTACTCCGCTGGGGGAGTAGACCCGGCACCCTTCCGGGCCGGGTAAGACTTGCTCAAGAGACGCTCCATTTGTGTCTGTGAAAGAAAGTACCTCCCCGGTACATCGTCCTCTAAGATATCCGACAATATACACCCTTTTGCGGGACTGGGGGACTCCAAAATCCTTGCTGTTAAGCATTTGCCACGCGACATCGTACCCCAATTCATCCAGCGTACCGAGGATCGTCGCAAATGTCCGGCCCCGGTCATGCGATAACAATCCGGGAACATTTTCAAGCAGCAGAAATGCAGGTCTTTTAGCGGCGGCAAGGCAGGCAATTTCAAAAAAGAGAGTTCCTCTGGCGTCATCTGCAAATCCTCGCCGTTTTCCAGCGATTGAAAAAGATTGACAAGGGAAGCCGCCGCAAATAAGGCCGATATCCGGCAGCACTGCCGGGTCGATGGTTCTGGCATCTGCAAAAAACACTTCTCCCTTCGTATTGTATATGGCGTTATATGCTTGGTTTGCATACTTATCTATCTCGCAGTGACCGATGCACTCAAAACCGCCCACAGCCTCCAGGCCGGAGCGGAACCCGCCGATCCCCGCGAACATATCAAAAAAACGGATAGCCATACGCCATCCGACCACTTCACTGTATTAAATTTCACCTCGCATTTTCATGCCGAAATCTTCATCCTCGTCCATGTCCGGCTCCTGTTCCGCTGCCAGTTCTTCCTCAGTCAGCTTGCGGAAGGAGTCCTCGCCGGGGATAAGCCCCAGCGACCGGCCATTGTCGAATTTACAGTGCAGGGTGCCGATATCGTCCACAGTGAGAACTGTACCGCGGGTGTTGTCATCGACCCGGTGCATATCCTCGCCCATGCTCAGCAGCATAATGCAAGTGCCACTGGGGTACTCGGCCTTATAACGCTCAGCCATTCGGTGTAATCTATCCCAGTCGTTCATCTTGAAAACCTCCATTTCCCACATACCGCCCATCCCTTGATGGGACTCTAAATGCTCGTCCAACTCATCTTCGGTGCAGAGAAAATAATCATCACTGTCTGTTCAAGAGTTTCGCTTCGCGAACTCTGTACGAAACGTACAAGTCGCCCTCATCCGTTTCAATAGGCCGTTGCTCGAAACCTTCTCCAAGCCCATCTGAGCACTGCCCGAGGATTTCCTCCCGCAAATCCGCCATTTCCTCTGCTGTGAGCGGTTCCTTGAGGTGGCAGTCGATCCGGCCCAAGAGCCTGCCGTCCATTTCCTCGACCGTCCAGACTGCGGACATGAGTTTGTCGGCTACGCCAGCATTTCTGTCCAGGTACTGAGCCATGTCGCCCATTTCCGGGGCCTGTTCGTCGGCAATGCCCTGCTCGATTTGGTCTTGGTAAGCAGTCAGAAAGCCGCTGCCCACGTCGATATACTCGTCGCACTCGCCGTCGTCAAGCTGGCCCACAGGGGGCAGTAGAACGTCAGCTTGACCGGCCCGGCGGCCTGGGTCATGGCCTTGATGTCATCGAACAGCATTTCCTTGGTCGGGTACTGGTCGTGGAGGATGTTTTGCTCTAACTCCGGCAGGATTTCCTCTCTGACGGTAGATACCACAAAGGCTACGGTGTTGGCATCAGCCAGAGTATCGTTCCTGCCGAACACCCGCAGCAGGCGGTTGCCGATCTCGCTGTCGGCTGTGAGCTCCACGTCAGCGGCATTGTCATCCATGAGCAAGAGGCTCCGAGGTGTTTTTCGGATACCCATTTCCACCAGGGCATAGTGAAGTTTGTGGATGTTGGCGGGCAGCTCCCATTCAAGAGAGGTTCCGGCTTTACTGGTGATTTTTGCTTTAATCATTTGATGTACCTTCTTTCATGAAATAGAAAAAGCCGGTCGCTTGTTTTGGAGAAGGTTCTCCAGCGACCGGCTATGTATGCAACGGGCTATCGCCCTTATGCACGCAAAAGACTAACGTCTTTTTGCGAAAAAGGGCCAGCAGACCATCTCCGCTGGCCCTCTCATTTCGTTCTATTCTGTTGTTGTAAGGGTTCACTTCCTGCCGGAAAGCCAAAACGCAGTTTTGCCATCCACGTTTTTGCACTTTCGAAATCCAGGCTTTCAGGCATCAAAAAACCGCGCCACAGCGCGGTTTTTTGAGCGAATATCTTTTTTATATCCACAGGATGGTGGAGATGGCGGGAATCGAACCCGCGTCCGAAAGTAGTTCACCGGGGCTTTCTACGGGCGTAGCTTTTGGTTTCAGTTTCCCTCCTCCCGGCGCGCAAAAGCACGCTCCGGGGCTTGGTAGCCTTCTAAGTCATGGCAAGAGTCAAAGGCGGCCCTCTCGCGCACGTTCACCGCTCATCGACGCTCCCCACCCGGCCGCGGTACTCCGGGGGAGAACGGCTGCCTAATTAGGCAGCAACAGCAACAAAGTCGTTGTCGTTTAATTTTAAGTTTGCGGCTTTTTAAGCGGTTCCGCACCGCTGCCCGCTTACCAGGGGTCGCCGCCCCCGTCGAAACCTTTACATCCCCGTATCTATGCGGGAACTTTTAGGGTAACTAATATTATATCCCCCTTGCGGTAAAATTGCAAGGGTTTTTTCGGGTTTCCTCCAAAAAAATTTTCTCCACATCCTCCCGCCCTCCCTTGCCAGGTAGCCGTGGGCCCTGTTTTTGCGGCCATCCCAGGCAGCGTCCCCGATTTCTGGCAAAAAAGGCTTTATTTGCCGGGGTTTTTGTGTTATACTAAGCAAAAAGCCTGTTTCCCTAAATAAAACCGTATCAAAATAAAGATCTGAGGTCAAAACCATGGCATATACCAATGTGAACGCGGTGAACGCGCAGAAAAAACGCTCCTGGCGGGAAAACTACTTCCTAAAAGCCTTCGCCCTGGGGCTGGGGCTCTCCTTTTTGGTGTTCCTGCCCTTTATTCTGGTGGATGGGGGCCGGTTCCTGTTTTATGGCGACTTCAACGTGCAGCAGGTACCCTTTTACCGCCTGGCCCACGACGCCGTACGGGCCGGCAATCTGGGCTGGAACCACCAGACGGACCTGGGCGCCAACTTCATCGGCTCCTATTCCTTCTACCTGTTAGGCAGCCCCTTTTTCTGGCTGACCATCCCTTTTCCTTCCGCCTGGCTGCAATTCCTGATGGGCCCCCTGCTTATCCTGAAATTCGCCTGCGCCACCCTGACGGGCTATGTGTATATCCACCGCTACACCAAGTCGCCGGATACCGCCCTGATCGGCGCGGTGCTGTACGCCTTTTCCGGGTTTTCGGTGTACAATATCTTTTTCAACCATTTCCATGAGGCCATCATCTTTTTCCCCCTGATGCTGGCCGCCCTGGACGAGTACATGGAGAACCGCCGCCGGGGCCTGTTCGCGCTCACGGTGTTTGCCTGCTGCCTGGTGAACTACTACTTCTTTGTAGGGCAGGTCACCTTTACGCTGATCTACTTCTTCCTGCGGCTGATTTGCGGCAGTTGGAAGATCAGTTGGAAAGACTTCCTCCTGCTGGCCCTGGAGGCGGTCATCGGGGTGGGCCTCAGTTGTGTGCTGCTGGTGCCTTCGGTGCTGGCGGTGATGCAGAACAACCGGGTGGGCAACCCCGTCAACGGCTGGAACGCCGTGCTGTATAACCGCAACCAGCGCTACCTGCATATTATCGAGTGTTTCTTCTTCCCGCCCGACCTGCCCGCCCGACCGAATTTCACCCCTGAGTCAGAGTCCAAGTGGTCGTCCCTAGGGGCCTGGCTGCCCCTGTTCGGCATGACCGGCGTGGTGGGCTGGCTACAGTTGCGGCGCAAACACTGGCTCAAGAAGATGCTGTGGATCCTGTTCGCCATGGCCCTGGTACCCTTCTTAAACGCCGCTTTCCAGATGATGAACGCCTCTTACTACGCCCGCTGGTACTATATGCTCACCCTGATGATGGCCCTGGCCACCGTCATGGCCCTGGAAAACGAGCGGGTGGACTGGCGGCGGGCCACCCTGTGGTGTTTCTCCATCACCCTGGCCATTGCGGGGGTCGTCGGCTTTATGCCTGTAAAGGAAACGGTAGATGGGGAAGAGGTCTGGCAGATGGGCCTGGAGGAATACCCCACCCGGTTCTGGACGTACACGGCCATTTCCCTGCTGTGCCTGGGTTTGGTGGTATACCTGTTCACCTTCTGCCGTAAAAGCCGCCAGGCCTTTAAGCGGGCGGCCATGCGCTGCCTTTCGGCCGTGGCGGTGCTGTACGCTATCTTCTTTATCGCCCTGGGCAAAACCCAAAGCGACTACACCTGGGACCATATCATCCCCTACGAGTTAAACGGCGGCGCCAATATCCCCCTGACCGACCTGCAAAACTGCCGCTCAGACTTCTTCGAGTCCATGGACAACGCGGCCATGTTCTGGCAGGTACCCTCCATCCAGGCCTTCCACAGCATTGTCCCCGGCTCGGTAATGGAATTCTACAGCTCCATCGGCGTGCAGCGGGACGTAGGCTCCCGGCCCAAGGTGAGCCATTACCCCATCCGGGGCCTGCTCTCGGTACAGTGGCTGTTTGACGACGACCACGACGGCGAATTTTTTGCCGGCGAGGCCCTGGACCAACCCGCCATGCCCGGCTGGGCCTATTACGGCAACTCCAACGGCTACGATATTTGGGAGAACGAATACTATATCCCCATGGGTTTCTCCTATGACTTTTACCAGAGCCGCACCGAGTACGAGGGCCGCACCGAGGGCAGCGACACCACCGCGGGCCAGCGGGAACTCTCCATGCTACGGGCCGTGGTGCTGGAGGACAACGACCTGGCCAAGGTGCAGGGTGCACTGGAGCCCCTGCCCGAGGGCGCGGCCTGGTCAGAGGCAGTCTACCTGGATGACTGCCAGGACCGGGCAGCGGCCGCCTGTACGGGCTTTACCTATACCGGCACGGGCTTTACCGCCAGTTTCAGCGCCAACCGGGACAGGCTGGTGTTTTTCAGCGTCCCCTATGAGCCCGGCTGGGAGGCAGAGGTAAACGGGCAAAAGGCGGACATCCTCCGGGCCAACGTGGGCTTTATGGCTGTGCTGGTGCCGGAAGGGGATAACAACAGCATCGTGTTTACCTACACGACCCCCGGCCTGGGGATGGGCACGGTAATCAGCCTGCTGTCGCTGATGGGGCTCATCGGCTACCTGACCATGGCCCGCCGGCTGAAATTGTCTGAATCCCCGCCGCCCCGGCCTCCCCGCCTCATGCGCGCGGGGCGGTTCTCGGCGTATATGAAAAAGCACGGGGCGGGCTACCGTGCGGGAACGGCCCTGCGGGTCCGGTTCCAGGGCGCGGCCGCCATGCCGCCCCCGGAGGCCCGGCCCCTGGGGCGCAGGCAGGCAGCGTCCCCGCCGCCCCGGCCGGCGCCGGCAGACCCCCCGGCGCCCCCCGCGGGAACCCCCCTGCCCCCGGTAGAGCCACCGGGGGACGGCGCCCTGCAACCGGTAGAGCCGGACGCCCCGGCCCAGGACCCCCCGCCGGAAGAGCCCGCCCAGCCCAAGGCTTGGGTCCGGGATTGGGGCGGTATGCAGCCCCGGCCCTGGCCCCAGCGCTCCACCGGGCCGGACGAGGCGGACGAAACCCAACCGAAGGAGGATAAAGAATGAACCGATCGGATAACCCCACCGTTTACCTGGTGATACCCTGCTATAATGAGGAAGAGGTGCTGCCCGAAACCGTGCGCCGCCTAACGGACAAGCTGGAGGCTATGGGCCGGGCGGGCCTGGCCAATGGGCACAGCCGGATGCTGCTGGTGGATGACGGCAGCCGGGACAAGACCTGGGAGATCATCACCCGGCTGAACGGGGAGAACCCCTATGTGGAGGGGATCAAGCTGGCCCACAACCGGGGGCACCAGAACGCCCTGCTCTGCGGCCTGATGACCGCCATGCCCCGCTGCGACTGCGCCATCAGCCTGGACGCGGACCTACAGGATGACGTAGATGCCCTGGACCAGTTTGTGGCCAAGTTCAAAGAGGGCTGCGACGTGGTCTACGGCGTGCGCAACAAGCGGGAAACCGACACCTGGTTCAAGCGCACCACCGCCGAGGGCTTTTATAAGGTGATGAAGGCGCTGGGGGTGGATGTGGTGTTCAACCACGCCGACTACCGGCTCATGAGCCGCCGGGCCCTGGAGGGGCTCTCCGAGTACCGGGAGGTCAACCTGTTCCTGCGGGGCATGGTGCCCCTCATCGGCTACCGCAGCGACTATGTGTACTATGACCGCCACGAGCGCTTTGCCGGCGAGTCCAAGTACCCCCTAAAAAAGATGATCTCCTTTGCCCTGGACGGCATCAGCAGCTTTAGCGTCAAGCCCCTCAAGCTGATCTCCAACTTCGGCATCCTGGTGTCCGTGCTCAGCGTGTTGGGATTGCTGTACGCCCTTATCTCCTATTTTATGGGCCTGGCCGTTTCCGGCTGGACGGCCATTGTCTGCTCCATCTGGCTGCTGGGGGGCCTGCAAATGCTCTGCCTGGGCGTTGTGGGCGGCTATATCGGTAAAATTTACAGCGAAGTCAAAGCCCGCCCCCGCTACCGGGTCGAGCAGTTCCTCGAAAACCCGCCTAAAGGCTAAGCCCGCGTTGCCCAGGTTTTCGTGATGGGCAAAGCAACCCATAACAAAAAGAGCAGGGCGCCATGCCGCTGCTCTTTTTTGCTATTTAACTCTTAAGCCTCGGCCTTGGGCTTGCGGCCGCGGCGCTTGGGGGTGGGCTTTTC
Source organism: Acutalibacter caecimuris (assembly GCF_034335085.1). Taxonomy (NCBI): domain Bacteria; kingdom Bacillati; phylum Bacillota; class Clostridia; order Eubacteriales; family Acutalibacteraceae; genus Acutalibacter; species Acutalibacter caecimuris. The sequence goes on from NZ_JAWXXJ010000024.1 coordinate 24,950, forward strand.
TTCCGCTGCGGCGGTTGCGGCTACAGCTTTGGGTTTGCGCCCGGCGGTTTTCTTGGGGGCGGGCGCAGCCTCTTCCCCGGCAACTGCCTTGGGCTTGCGGCCACCCCGCTTTTGGGGGGCCTCTTCGGCGGGGGCGGGCTCCTCTTTCGCGGTAGGCGCCACCAGTTTCCACAGTTGGCCCACGCCGTCCACGTCGTCCCAAATCTGAGCGGGCGCGCCGTCATCCTCGCGCATATCTACAATGTCCAGCACCTTGCCGGACTGCACGTTCATCAGCTTTTTGTAGGTGGCGGTCACTTTTACCAACTGCCACAGTTGGCTTTCACCCTCCACATTGTCCCAGGTCTGGGCCCAAGTGCCTGCCTCGGTACCGCCATGCATCACGTCCAGCACCTTGCCGCTTAGCTTATTCACCAGTTTCACATACTCGCCGGCCTTTACCGGGGTCCACAACTGGGCGTCCTCGCCGGTAATGGCGGCCTGGGCCACGACCATGCCGTTTTCCGTGCCGGTGGCGGCCAGTGCCTTGCCGGTACGGCGGTTGACAATGAGCATATCCTCTTTTTTCTCCCTGGGTGCCATAAAAATCTTCCTTTCAGACGCGCAGCGCGCGTTAATTGTTCCTTTGCTAATTTATTTTATTGTTCCCATTATAGCGTCTTTTATAGCGGTTGTCAAACCCGAAACCGCGCTAAAACCGGCATTTTTCCCATAAAACCGGGCGGTTTCGGGTGCGGCCGGAAGGTTCCGCCGGGAATTTTAGCGATAATGAGCAGTTCTTTCAAAAAAGGCCGTCAGAAATTCGTAAAAAAGTTTTTGGTAAATTTTACCCCCCCTCCACTTGGAAATGCCGCTGTTTGGGTGTATACTTAGGTAGAACGCGGTTTTTGCCTGCTTTGCCGCGCCAAAATACCTACAGCGAGGTCAGCCGCCCATGAAACATAAGCAAAACCAGCCCGCCACCACAGCCACACGGGAGGCCGCCCCTAGGGCCACCCGGTTTTACCCGGACCCCAACGAGGGCCTGAGCCCCCAGCAGGTGGAACAGCGTATGCGCGAGGGCCTGCATAACGGGGACTCAGGGATCAAATCCAAAACCGAAGGCCAGATCATCTGGGAGAACGTGTTCACGTTCTTCAACCTGTTGAACTTTGCCCTGGCCCTGGCGGTAATCTTGGTAGGCTCCCCCCGCAGCGCCTTGTTTATGGGGGTCATCCTTTCCAATATTGTCATCGGCTCCTTCCAGGGCATCCGGGCCAAGCACACCATTGACAAGCTCTCCCTGATCTCCTCCCCCAAAGCCAATGTGGTGCGGGGGGGCAAGCGCCTGGCCCTGCCGGTAGAGGAAGTGGTGCTGGACGATATCTTGGTGTACGCCGCGGGCAACCAGGTTTGCGCCGACGCCACCGTGGTGGCCGGGGAGTGCGAGGTCAATGAATCGCTGCTCACCGGCGAGTCGGACCCGGTGGTCAAGCAGCCGGGGGATTCCCTGCTGTCCGGCAGCTTTGTGGTCAGCGGCAGTTGTTCGGCCCAGGTAGACCATGTGGGCGCCGAGAACTATGCCAATAAAATCGCCGGCGAGGCCAGCGGCGTGAAAAAGCGCAACTCCGAAATCATGAACTCCATCGATTTTATCGTCAAGATCATCGGCTTTGCCATCCTGCCGGTAGGCGGCCTCTTGTTCTGGAAACAGTATTTTGTGCTGGGCGATACCTTCCAAAACGCGGTGGTCAGCACCGCGGCCGCCATGGTGGGTATGATCCCCGAGGGGCTGGTGCTGCTCATCAGCCTGGCCTTTGCCGTCAGCGTCATCAAGCTTTCCGCCCGCAAAACCCTGGTGCAGGATATGTACTGCGTAGAAACCCTGGCCCGGGTAGACACCCTCTGCCTGGACAAGACCGGCACCATCACCGAGGGCTGTATGCAGGTGGACGAGGCAGTGCCCCTGCCGGGCTTTACCGAGGGCGCCATGAAAGAGGCCCTGACGGCCCTGGTGAACAACCTGGCGGACAGCAACCCCACCTTTATGGCCCTGAAAGACTGGCTGCCGGACCACACGGAGTGGCAGGCTGTGGAAACCGTGGCCTTTTCCTCGGCCCGCAAGTGGAGCGGCGCCTATTTCCCCCGCCGGGGCTGCTATGTTATGGGCGCGGGCGAGTTCATCCTGGGCGATGCCTTCGCCCCCTACAAGGCCCAGGCAGAGGCGTACGCCCAGCAGGGCCAGCGGGTGCTGCTGCTGGCCCGGGCAGACCTGGCCTTTGCGGACAAAGGGCTGCCCCAGGGCATGGTGCCCATGGGCTTTGTGCTTATCAGCGATAAGATACGCAAAGAGGCCCCCAGCACCCTGCGGTACTTTGCCGACCAGGGGGTAGACTTGAAGGTGATCTCCGGCGACAACGCGGTAACGGTGGCCAACATAGCCCGCCGGGCCGGGCTGGAGCACGCCGGCCGGTACGTGGACGCCACCACCCTGCACACCGAGCAGGACATCCGCCGGGCGGTAGGGGAGTACAGCGTGTTCGGCCGGGTGACGCCCCAGCAAAAGCTGGCCTTTGTCAAGGCACTGAAAGAGGGCGGCCACACCGTGGCCATGACCGGCGACGGGGTCAACGATGTGCTGGCCCTCAAAGAGGCCGACTGCTCCATCGCCATGGCCTCCGGCAGCGACGCCGCCCGCACCGTTTCCAACCTGGTGCTGCTGGACAGCAACTTCGCCTCCATGCCCATTGTGGTGCAAGAGGGGCGGCGGTCCATCAACAACCTGCAACGTTCCAGTTCCCTGTTTCTGGTCAAAACCATTTTCTCGGCGCTGATCGGCGTGCTGTTCATCTTCATCAACTATACCTATCCCTTCGAGCCCATCCAGCAGACCCTGATCAGCTCCCTGACCATCGGCGTGCCCTCCTTTATCCTGGCGCTGGAGCCCAACAACGACCGGCTGCGGGGCAAGTTTATCGGCAATGTAATCCGTATGTGCATCCCCGCCGCCCTTACGCAAACAGCCAATATCGTAGTCCTCTGCGCCCTGGCCGGCCCGCTGGGCCTAACCAGCGCCGAAACCTCCACCATGGCCGTCATCATCACCGCCATGACCGGGTTCATCATGCTGTTTAAGGTCAGCGCCCCCTTTAACACCCTGCGGGGCCTGCTGTTCTGGGCCCTGCTGACCGCCTTCCTGCTGGCCTTTATCTTCTTTGGCTGGTTCTTCGCGCTGGTCAGCATGACCCTCCCCATGCTCATTGCCCTCATGCCCCTGCTCCTGTTCGCCATTGTCTTTATGCTGGCTATGCTCCATCTGGTAGACCACGTCATCGCCAACTCCCAAAGCCCGGTCTACCCCTTTAAAAAACGCGCAAAACCCGGCAAGCGCCACTAAAGCCCCTTATCGCCCCAAGCGCCCGCCACGCCTGTCCCCCCATTCCCCTACCCCCAAAGGAGTACCGAACAATGGAAATCATGGAAACCTTATGCAGGACCGGCCTGTGCATAATAGCCGGGGCATTCGGGCTGCTGTCCGCGGTGGCCGCCCTGTCCAGGGTGCGTGGGGCGTACCCTGCGCCTCATGTGCTGATGGCCATAGGCGGCATCGGCCTGCTCAACGCGGTAATCGACAACCTCGTCGGCGGAAGTTCCGACTGGCTGCTGGCGCTGATCGCCTGCGGCATGATCTGTGCGGCGGCCATCTGGAACGGCCGGCGGGCCGGGGCGCTGCACGGCAGCCACCATCTGGTGCGCATCAGCCTTTCCACGCTACTGGTGGCAGGCTTTATCCTGCTGTGAGAGGAGCGCCCCATGCTAAGCCGTTACAAGGACAGCTATGTAAGCTATGTGATTTTCTACATGGGCTATTACGCCCTGTTCTCTCTGTTTGGCTCGGTAATGTCCGTGTACCTCACCGGCATCGGTATGGCAGATTGGGAAATGTCGCTGATCCTGTCAGCGGCCGGTATGTTCTCCTTTTTTGTCACGCCGGTCACGGGCTATATCAATGACCGGGCCAAAAGCCAGCGGGCCGTGCTGGCGGTGCTCCTGCTGGCCATTGGCGGGCTGGCCCTGGTCTATGCCCGCTGCCGGGGCCTGGCGGCGCTGTTTGTGCTCAACGGCCTGACCATGGCCCTGATCAACAGCGTCACCCCTGTGTGCGAGCGCATTGCCGGCGAAAGCCGCTACCGCTACGGCCTGCTGCGGGTGTGGGGGACCATCGGCTATGCCGCCGGGGCCCAGGCCGCGGGCCTGGCTGTGGAAAAACTGCCGGGCTGGGGGCTGTTCGCCCTTACGGCCGGGGCCTGCGGGGTGTGCCTGCTGGGCCTGTACGGGGTGGGGGTAGGCAGCGCCGCCCGGCCCCAAAGCGGCGGGCAAGCCACCGGGGAAAAGCCCCGGCTGTCCGCCCTGCTGGAAAGCCCCCGGTTCTTCCTGTTTTTGGGGGCTGCTTTCCTGTTTGCCGGCTGTTCGGGGGTCAATATCAACTATGCCCCTGTGCTGCTCAACCGGCTGGGCATCCCCACCGGGGCGGTGGGTACGGTACTGTTCCTCAGCACCCTTACGGAGATCCCCCTCATCCTCTTCTCCCACAAGTTTATGGACCGTTTCTCCGGCCGGGCGCTGATGGGCGTGGCCTTCTGCCTGGCCGTCGGGCAGTACCTGGCCTACGGCATGGCGGGGGAGGCCTGGGTGGTCGTAGCCGTCATGGTGCTGGTAAAGGCGGTGGCCTCCACCCTGTACATGATGCTCTCCCTGAAGATGGTGCGCTGCCTGGTCCCGCCGGGGCTCACCACCACAGGGCTGGGGGTAGTGGCCTCGGTCAACAACCTTGCCGCCATTGCCATGCAAAACGCCGGGGGCTGGGCCACCGGCCGGTGGGGGATGGGCGCCATGTACCTGGGTATGGCCGCCCTGTGCGGGGCCGGGCTGGCGCTCACCTGCTTTTTAAAGGCAGAGCGGGAAGAAACCGTATTCGGCTGAAACCCCCTGCCCCCATTCTGTGTAAACCCAAAAAGGAGGCCAACCATGACACAGATCCAGCAACTCCGGCAATGGCTGGGGGAGAGCCGCCGCACCGTCTTTTTAGGCGGGGCCGGGGTGTCCACCGCCAGCGGCATACCGGATTTCCGCAGCGCCCACGGCCTGTATATGGAGAAAAAGCAGGGCATTTCCTATGAGGAAATGCTCTCCCACGACTACTTTGTGGCGCACACCGGGGCATTCTATGATTTTCTGCGCCAGGTGATGCTCTACCCCGATGCCCGGCCCAACGCCGCCCATTACGCCCTGGCCCGGCTGGAACAGGCGGGCCTGCTGGAGGTGGTCATCACCCAGAATATAGACGGCCTGCACCAGCAGGCTGGCAGCCGCCATGTTATCGAGCTCCACGGCAATGAGGACCGCTATATCTGCCAGGCCTGCGGTAGGCAGTACGATATGCGCTATGTGCTGGCCCACCCCGGCGTGCCCCTGTGCGCCTGTGGCGGCGTCCTCAAGCCCGACGTGGTGCTTTACGGCGAAACGCTCAACCAGGCGGACCTGTACCGGGCCATCAGCCATGTCCGCCAGGCCGAACTGCTGGTGGTGGCGGGCACCTCGCTGGTGGTGCACCCGGTGGCCGGCCTGGTAAGTTACCTGGGCAGCCATGCCCGGCTGGCCATCCTGAACCGGGACCCCACCCCCTATGACGGCCGGGCCGGCCTGGTGATCCGGGGGGACCTGTGCCAGGCGCTGGACCAGGCCGCAGCCCCGGAAGAGGGCTAACCCCTGCCCAACGGTTTGACGGGCGCGCCCCCGTCGTATATAATAAGAGGGAAGTACCGGGAAGAGAGGATGGAAAAGAGAATGGATCAGATGGGAACGGGCCATATAAAAGGCCAAAAAGGCAAAAAAGGGCTGGTGCGCCGCTTTCTGCCCTATTTCAGGAAGTACGTGTGGGTGTTGGCGTTTGACCTGTTCTGCGCGGCGCTGACCACCCTTTGCGAGCTGGTGCTGCCGCTGCTGGTGCGGTACGTAACGGATATGGGCATCAATGACCTGGCCGCGCTCACCCTACAGGTGGTGCTGCGCATCGGTACACTATACCTGTTTTTGTGCCTGATAGACGCCGGGGCTACCTTTTTCCGGGCCTCCATCGGCCACATCATGGGCGCCAAGATGGAAACGGATATGCGCACGGACCTGTTTGCCCATTTGCAAAAGCTGAGTTTCAACTATTTTGACAACATGAAGGTGGGCCAGATCATGTCCCGCATCACCTCCGACCTGTTCGACGTAACGGAATTCGCCCACCACTGCCCGGAAGAGCTGTTCATGTCCGGGGTCAAGATCATCGGGGCCTTTATCATACTCTGCGGCATCAATGTGCCCCTTACGCTCATCGTGTTCTCCGTGGTGCCCTTCATGGTGCTGGCAGCGGCCTGGTTCAACCTGAAAATGCGCAACCAGTTCCGGCAGCAGCGGGCCCAGATCGGCGAGATCAACGCCCAGGTGGAGGACAGCCTTCTGGGCGTGCGGGTGGTCAAATCCTTTGCCAACGAGGGCGTGGAAACAGAAAAGTTTGAGGCCGGCAACCGGAAGTTCTTTCATATCAAGCGGGGCCGCTACTACCTTATGGGCGGCTTTGAGGCCAGCAACCGGATGTTTGACGGGCTCATGCACCTGCTGGTGCTGCTGGTGGGGGCCGTGTTCATGATAAACGGCAAGGTGCGCCCCGCCGACCTGGTGGCCTATATGCTGTATGTAGGCACCCTGATCGCCTCCGTGCGTTACCTGGTGCAGTTCGCCGAGCAGTTCCAGCAGGGCATAACGGGCATCGAGCGGTTCTTCCAGATCATGGACGCCCCGGTAGATATCGCCGACGGGCCGGGGGCAAAGCCCCTACAGGTCCGGTCCGGGGGCGTGCATTTCGAGCACGTGGGTTTCAGCTATGCCGACGGGGGCAAGCAGGTGCTGTCCGAAATCAACCTGGACGTAAAGCCGGGCCAGAACGTGGCCCTGGTGGGCCCCTCCGGCAGCGGCAAAACCACCCTTTGCAACCTGATCCCCCGGTTCTACGACGTGACCGAGGGCCGCATCCTGATAGACGGCCAGGACGTAAAGTCCGTCACCCTCCGCTCCCTGCGGGAGCAGATCGGTTTCGTGCAGCAGGACGTATACCTGTTCTCCGGCACGGTGTTTGAGATTATCGAGTACGGCAGGCCCGGCGCCACCCAAGAGGAAGTGGTCGCCGCAGCCAAGCAGGCCGGGGCCCATAACTTTATTACCGGCCTGCGGGATGGGTATGATACCTATGTGGGCGAGCGGGGCGTCAAGCTGTCCGGCGGGCAAAAGCAGCGCATCAGCATTGCACGGGCCTTTTTGAAAAACCCGCCCATCCTGATTCTGGACGAAGCCACCAGCGCCCTGGACAATGAAAGCGAGAAAATCGTGCAGGAGTCCCTGGAGAAACTGGCACAGGGGCGCACCACCTTCACCATTGCCCACCGGCTCAGCACCATCCGCAACGCCACCGTCATTCTGGTGCTCACGGAAAAGGGCATCGAGGAAAAAGGCACCCACGAACAGTTGCTGGCAAAGGGCGGCGTGTACAGCCACCTGTACCGTATGTACAGCGGCGAGGGCGGCGGGTTTTCGCAAACATAAAAGCCTGCAAGAGGCTTAAGGGGCCCCCTTAAGCCCTCGGAAACGGTTTGGATAAAGGAGTGACAGCATGGACAGAGAGATTTTTTTTAAAGGCTTGCAAGGCCGCCATGTGGTGTTCTGCGGCATAGGCCGCAGCCATATGCCGCTTATGGAGATGTTCGCGGCCCAGGGGGCACGGGTAACGGCACGGGACCGCCGCGGCCTGGCAGAGTTGGGGGAAAACGGCCAAAAACTACAGGCGCTGGGCGTCGAACTGGTTTTGGGCGAGGGCTACCTGGAGGGCCTCGCGGGGGATATTATCTTCCGCACGCCGGGTATGCGGTTCCACCTGCCCCAGTTGGAGGAGGCCCGTAGGCGCGGGGGCATAGTCACCAGCGAGATGGAGTTGTTCTTCAAGCTATGCCCCTGTAAAACCTACGCCGTAACCGGCAGCGACGGCAAAACCACTACCACCAGTATTCTGGCAGAGTTTTTGCGGGCCCAGGGCCGCACCGTGCATCTGGGGGGCAATATCGGCAAGCCCCTGCTGCCGGAGATCGCCGGCATCTCCCCGCAAGACGTGGCCGTGGTGGAGCTGTCCAGTTTCCAGTTGATCTCCATGCGCCAAAGCCCGGACGTGGCCGTGGTCACCAACCTTTCCCCCAACCACCTGGACGTGCACAAGGATATGGAAGAGTATGTGCAGGCCAAAAAGAACATCTTCCTGCATCAGGACGGCTTTGGCCGCACGGTGCTCAACGCCGGCAATGCCATCACCGCCGGTTTTGCCTCCGAGGTGCGGGGGGATTGCTGGCTGTTCAGCCGGGCGGAAGCACCCGGCCGGGGGGTCTACTGCAACGGGGAAAGCATCTTCGTAAACGGCCAAAAGCTGCTGGACGTCAGCGAGATCAAGCTGCCCGGCTGGCACAATGTAGAAAACTACATGGCCGCCATCGCCGCTGCCTGGGGGGAGGTGGAGCCGGAGCATATGCGCCGGGTAGCCAGGGAATTTAACGGCGTCGAGCACCGCATGGAGTTTGTACGGGAACTGGACGGGGTAAAATACTATAACGACTCCATCGCCAGTTCCCCCAGCCGCACCATCTCAGGCACCCTCTCCTTTTATAAAGAAAAAATCGTGCTCATCTGCGGGGGCTACGATAAGCATATCCCCTACGAGCCGCTGGGCCCGGCCATCTGCCAAAAGGTAAAAACGCTGATCCTGCTGGGCGACACAGGGCCGAAGATCGAGGCGGCGGTGCGCGCCTCGGCCGCGTACCAGGCGGGCCGGCCGGAGATCCTGCACGCCGGCAATATGGGGGAGGCCGTGGCCCTGGCCCAGGCGGCCGCAGCCTCAGGGGACGTGGTTTCCCTGTCCCCGGCCTCCGCCTCCTTTGACCTGTACCCCGGTTTCGAGGCACGGGGCCGGCACTTCAAAGAACTGGTAAACGGGCTCTAAACAAAAAAGCCCCCCAAAAAAATAAGGGATAGGAAAAAAGAAAAAGAAATCAAAAAATTGCCATTAACAAAAGTAAGCACAAACAGTAATTAATAAATCAAGAAAAAATAAGAAAATAAGCAAATAAGAAAAAACAAAACATCAAACCCCCCGTCCAAGGCAAAAGCCCCACGCGCCCCGCTGGGCAAACGCCCGCACAAAAGTTTTTGAAGATCGCTAAGGGACTTTTTCCAAAAAGTCCCTTAGCCCGCCGGAGGCAAAAAAACCACCCACCCCCGGCGAGGCCAAAAGCCCCACGCGCCCCGCTGGGCAAACGCCCGCACAAAAGTTTTTGAAGATCGCTAAGGGACTTTTTCCAAAAAGTCCCTTAGCCCGCCGGAGGCAAAAAAAAAACCACCCACCCCCGGCGAGGCCAAAAGCCCCACGCGCCCCGCCAGGCAAACGCCCGCACAAAAGTTTTTGAAGATCGCTAAGGGACTTTTTCCAAAAAGTCCCTTAGCCCGCCGGAGGCGACCTAAAAGAGGGACCGAAAAAAGGAGGAACCAAACGTGAGAAATACAAGAGGAGGGGGCCGCAGCTTTGGCGGCCCTGCACCGGCAGCTTACTGGATGCCCAGCGCAGCCAGCACGCCGGAGGAAATCGTAATCGTAGCGGCGCTCAAGCGCTGCGGGGGCGACGGCGTGCCGGAAAAGAGCCTGCAACGGGAAAGCGGCATCCGCAGCAAAGATGCCTTTTATCAGGCCCTGCACAGCCTGGAGGAAAAAGGCGAGGTCAAAACGGGCCGGGACCACTGGGTCCGGCTGATCCCCCCGCAAAAGGAGATCGAAGCCAAACTGGTGTCCTTGTCCGAGCGTTTCGGCTTTGCCCGGCCCCAGCGGGGAGAGGACATCTTCATCCCCGGCCGGGACCTGAACGGCGCGTTTATCGGCGACACCCTGATCCTGACCGACCTGCAAAAAAAGGGGGATAAGGGCCCCAGCGGCCGGGTCAAGCGCATTGTAGAGCGGGGGGACAACAAACTCACCGGCACCATGCGCATAGACGGCCCGGTGGTCCGGGTAAGCCCGGACGGCCCCGTCCGCTACGATATGCAGGTGCCTGCCGGCAAAACCTGCGGCGCAAAAGACGGCGACAAGGTGCTCATCGTGCCCAAGCAGGACGGCCGGGGGGACTGGTCCTTGGCAGAGGTGACCTATGTGTTCGGCACCGGGGACAGGGCGCGGGTCTGCGCTGACGCCATTATCGAGCGCTGCGGCATCCCCACCCAGTTCCCCGATGCGGTGATGGCCCAGGCCGGGGAGATCAGCCGGATGACGGTAACAGAGGCGGACATCGCCGGGCGGCTGGATTTGCGGGACGAGCCCATCTTCACCATTGACAGCGCCGATGCCAAAGACCTGGACGACGCGGTGTCTGCCTATAAAACCCTGGACGGCTACACCCTGGGGGTGCATATCGCCGACGTGTCCCACTATGTAAAAGCCGGCACCCCCATTGACAACGAGGCTTTCCGCCGGGGCACCTCCGTGTACTTTGCGGACCGGGTCATCCCCATGCTGCCCGAGGCCCTCTCCAACGGGGTGTGCAGCCTGAACGCCGGCACCGACAAGCTGACCTTCTCCGCGCTGATGGACTTTGACAGCGAGGGCAACATGACCGGCTACCGGTTCGAGAAAACCGTCATCAACTCCAAAGTGCGGGGGGTCTACAGCGAGGTCAACCAGATCTTCGCCGGCACGGCGGGGGAGGACATCCTCTCCAAGTACGCCCCGGTTATGGACAGTCTGCTGGCCGCCAAAGAACTGGCGGATATCCTGGCTGCCAACGGCAAAAGCCGGGGCCAGATGGACCTGACCAGCGACGAGATCAAGTTCGTGCTGGATGAGGACGGGGTGTGCGTGGACATCCTGCCCCGCACCCAGGGCATTTCCGAGGAGTTGATCGAACAGCTTATGGTGGCGGCCAACACCGCCGCGGCCAAAGCCTCCCTGCAAGCGGAGATCCCCTTCCTCTACCGGGTGCACGAAAAGCCCACCCCGGACCGGGTAATCGAGCTCTGCGACCTGCTGGACCGGCTGGGCGTCCGTTGCGGCGAGTTGAAAAAAGGCACGCCCACCGCCAAAGACTTCGCCCAGGTGCTGGGCCGGGTCAAGGGCACCGGCAAAGAGTCCCTGGTCAACCAGCGCATCCTGCGCACCATGGACAAAGCCCGGTATGACCACCGGGAGTTGGGCCATTTCGGCCTGGCCCTGGCAGAGTACAGCCACTTCACCTCGCCCATCCGCCGCTACCCGGATACCTCCATCCACCGCATCCTCAGCGGCCTGGCCGCGGGGGAGTCCAGCGCCACGCTGAAAAAGCGCTACGCCGCCTTTGCGGAGGAGTCCGCCCTGGAAAGTTCCAAAAACGAGGTGCGGGCCGTTACCGGCGAGCGGGACGCCGAAGACTGCTACACGGCCGAGTATATGCGCCAGCACCTGGGCGAGCACCACAAGGGGGTCATCAACGGGGTCACGCCCAAGGGCATCTTTGTCAAGCTGGGCAATAATGCCGAGGGCTTTGTAAGCCTCAGCGACTTCGCGGGCTGCGATTTTGAGTTCGACGGCGAGATCTCCCACCGGGACCGCCGCAGCGGCCGGGTGCTGATGATGGGCCAGGAGCTGGGCGTCATCATCGCCGGGGCAGACGTAGCCACCGGACGCATCGACTTTATGCCGGAAGAGGAATAACCGGCCCCCAAGGCGGCATACACTAAAACAAAAACGGCAAAACGGTAAAACGGCGCCGCACCGCTTTTGCCGCGGAAAGGATGCCCCATGAAAAGTTTCCTCTTCTCCGCCTGCCTGGGCCTTACTGCCCTGGCTCTGGTCAACTATACCGGCACGTACACCGGCGTGTCCATTGCGGTCAACCGGCTCAGCCTGGCCGCCAGCGGCGTGCTGGGGGTGCCGGGGGTCACGCTGCTGGTCCTGCTCAACACCATACTGCTGTAGCCTGCAAAGGCCGCGGCCTCCGGGCGCCCGGCACCGCCAAAAATAAAGCAAGGGGATGTATCAATATGTTTCTCATCAACGGCAAATACCTGGACGCCGGTTTCCGGCTAGTCCAGGGGGATATCGAGATTGACGGCGGGAAAATCCTGCGCACCGGGGAAAACCTGCCCCGCAAAGAGGACGACATGGCCGTAGACTGCGGCGGCTACACCATTGTGCCCGGTTTTGTAGATGTGCACATCCACGGCTGTGCCGGCGCGGATATCGGGGACGGCACCGTAGAGGCCGTGGCGGATATGGCCCGGTTCCTGCTGGCCCACGGGGTCACCTCTTTCTGCCCCACCACCGCCACCATCAGTTGCAAGGATATCGAAGCCGCCCTGCTGGCCGCCAAGGCCGCCCATGACGCCCCCATCGAGGGTGGCGCCAAGGTGGTGGGCGTCAATATGGAGGGCCCCTTCTTCTCCCACGCCCGCAAAGGCGCGCAAAACGAGGCCTACATCCTGCCCCCGGATTTTGACCTGTTCCAAAAGTGGTACAACCTCTCCCAGGGCCTGGTCCGGCTGGTGGATGTGGCCACCGAGCAGCCCGGCGGCGAGGACTTCGTCAAGCAGGCCAAAGCGCTGTGCACCGTGTCCATTGCCCACACCACCGCCCAGTATGAGGATGCCAAAGCCGCCTTTGACTGGGGCGTCACCCACGCCACCCACCTGTTCAACGCCATGAACGGCCTGCACCACCGCAAGCCCGGCGTAGTGGGGGCCGTGCTGGAGGACCAGCGCGTCCGGGCCGAGCTGATCTGTGACGGCGAGCACATCCACCCGGCCGTGCTGCGGCTGGCCTTCCGGCTGCTGGGGGACAGGGCCCTGATCGTCAGCGATTCCCTGCGGGCCAACGGTATGCCCGAGGGCAAAGAATATGACCTGGGCGGCCAGATCGTCAGCATCAGCGGCGGCAAGTGTGTGCTGGCCGACGGCACCATCGCCGGGTCGGTCACCAACTTGCACCAAGAGGTCAAAAACCTGGTGGGCTGGGGCGTGCCCTTCGCCCAGGCGGCCAAGGCCGCCAGCCTTATCCCGGCCCAGGCCATCGGCCTGGACAAGGAGATCGGCAGCATCGAGCCCGGCAAGGCCGCCGACTTTGTGGTGCTGGACGAAAACCTGGACATTGTTTCCGTCTGGGTCAGCAAAGGGGATAGCACCCAAATCGTAGCCCAGGCATAAGGCCCGGTTTTCGGGCCTATGGCAGCCCCATCATAAAAAGCAGGCCAGGTGCCCAAAGCCCGGCCTGTTTTTTATTAAAAAATCACAAAACAGCGGGAAAACTATGGATTTTCCCAACCAAAAGTGCTATAATCAGACTACAGGAAGTGCCTACGCCCCGAAAAGGCCCCAAAAAAGCGCGGCAGACAAACAGCGTCCGCCGCGCCCTATCGTTCATGCCCTTCCAAAGGGGTATCCTACCTCGTTAGGGGCTTTGCCCTTCTGGCGCGGGCCCTTAGGCAGGCGCGGCGCCCTTCCCAAAGAGCAGAAAACACAGAGGTGAGAGAGATGTTGAAAAATTGGATCCGCCCGGACAAGCCGGAGCGGGAGGAACTACGGGCCCGGCTAAAGGCCGCGGGCCAGCGGCTGGAAACCCAGCAAATGCTGCTAAAAGACAAAAAGCTGCCGGTACTGGTGCTGATTGAGGGCTGGGGTGCCGCAGGCAAGGGCAGCGCCATCGGGCAGATCATCAAGCATATCGACCCCCGTTTCTTCAAGGTGTTCTCCATGGCCACCCCCACCGAGGAAGAGCGCCGCAAGCCCTTTCTGACCCGCTATTTTGAGAAGATCCCCGAGGCGGGCAAGTTCACCTTCCTGGATGCCGGCTGGATGGACGAAGTCACCCGGCAGCGGCTCAACGGCGTGCTGGGGGATAGGGGCTATGCCCAGCGGGTAGACAGCGTCCGGCGCTTTGAGCGCCAGTTGACGGATAACGGCTACCTGGTGCTGAAGTTCTTCTTCCACATCAGCAAAAAAGAGCAGGCCAGGCGCATCAACAGCCTGATGGACGATAAGGACACCGCCTGGCGGGTCGGCCGGGTGGATGTCTGGCAAAACAGCCACTACGAGCGCTGCGTAGAGGTGTTCGACCGCTACCTGGAGGACACCAACACCCCCAGCGCCCCCTGGTATATTGTAGACGCCAAAAACAAAAAGTTTGCCGAGTTGCAGGTGATGGAAACCCTCTGCACCGGTATCGATACGGCCCTGCACAACGGCAGCCTGGCCGTGCCCCTGCTGCAAAACGTGTTCCCCCTCATCAAAATGCCCAAGCTGGGCGAGGTGCCCCTACAGGACAAAACCGTCACCGACGAGGCCTACCGCCAGCAGTTGCGGGAATTGCAGGGCAAGCTGCGTATGCTCCACAACCGGCTGTACCGCAAGCGGGTGCCCGCGGTCATTGTCTACGAGGGCTGGGACGCCGCCGGCAAGGGGGGCAACATCAAGCGCCTCACCGGCGCCCTGGACCCACGGGGCTTTGAGGTGCACCCCATCGCCAGCCCCGAGCCCCACGAGAAGGCCCGCCACTACCTGTGGCGTTTCTGGACCCGCCTGCCCAAAGACGGGCACATCGCCATCTTTGACCGCAGTTGGTACGGCCGGGTGATGGTAGAGCGTCTGGAGGGCTTTTGCAGCGAGAACGACTGGCAGCGGGCCTTTTACGAGATGAACGAGTTTGAGCAGGAGTTGCACAACTGGGGGGGCGTGGTGCTGAAGTTTTGGGTGCAGATCGACAAAGACACCCAACTGCAACGCTTTACCGACCGGCAGAACACCCCCGCCAAGCAGTGGAAACTGACGGACGAGGACTGGCGCAACCGGGAGAAGTGGGACGTCTACGAGGCCGCCATTGACGAGATGCTCCAAAAGACCAGCACCACCTACGCCCCCTGGCATATCCTGGAGTCCGTAGACAAAAAATACGCCCGCCTCAAAGCCCTGCGCATCGTCACCGCAGCCCTGGAAGAAGCTCTCCGGTAACAGCCCTTACGCCCCTCCTTGGCCGGGTGCAGGGGCGGCCTAAAGCCCCTGCCGGGGTTTGGGGCAGCGCCCCAAGTCCCTACGCCCCTATGCCAAGCCTCAGCCCAGCAGCCCTTTCACATAGCCATAGCTGCTCTCCAGGCAGTCAAAGGGGCTGCGCTGGCACACGTCCTGCTCCACCAGCAGGTGTTCCACCCCGCACCGTTCCGCCAGTTCCAGAATAGCGCCGAAATCCAGGTTCCCTTCGCCCACCGGGGCCATAACCGGCTCCCAGCCCTTTACGGCCATATCCTTCAAATGGATGCAGGGGATCCGCCCGGCCAGCCGCTCCATCCACCGGCACACGTCCCCGCCGCCCATCTGCACCCAGTAGGTGTCCAGGGTAAAGCCCAGTTCGTCCGGGGCAAAGCTTTCCAGCAGGCTCTCCATCACCAGCTTGCCCCCAAAGCGCTGGAACTCCACATTGTGGTTGTGGTACATCAGTAGCTTGCCTGCGGCGGCAATCTTCTTGGCCGCCTCCCGGTAATCGTCGGCAAAATGCCACAGCCACTCGGCCGAGCAATACTTCTGGGGCATCATGCCAATGCCGATGTACCGGCAGCCCATCACGTCGTGCTCCTTTATCACCGCCTCCGTATCGTAGAGGATCCGGTCAGGCGGGGTGTGGGTCAGCACGATGCCCAGCCCGTGTTTGTCGCAAAGGGCCCGCACCTTTTCCGGGGCAATGGGCCCAATGGCGGAGATCTGTACGGTTTCGTACCCCATCTTCGCCACCCGCCCCAGCGAGTAGTCCAGGTCCTTTTCCGTCTGCGTGTACTCCCGCAGGGTAAATAACTGTGCGCCTACTGTCATGGTAGATCCCTCCTGGTTAAGTATTGCCCCCATTATAGCGCATTGTCCCGCCGATTACAAGCCGCTTTCCCCCCTTTGCGGAGAAATCCCCCCCCACGCCTCCCCCAAAAGCCCCCCCAACCTGGCGATTGACACCGCCCCCAAAGTGTGCTAAAATTTCCTATATCAGCACAATAAAAAGGGAGTTTTGGCAATGAAAAATTATAACATCACCGTCCTCAAAGGCGACGGCATTGGCCCCGAGATCGTCAGCCAGGCCATTCGGGTGCTGGACAAGGCCGCGGAGAAGTTCGGTTTCACCGTCACCTATGATGACGCCCTGCTGGGGGGCGCGGCCATTGACGCCACCGGCGTACCCCTGCCAGAGGAAACCGTCGCCTCCTGCAAGGCGTCCGATTCCGTCCTGCTGGGCGCGGTAGGCGGCCCCAAGTGGGATAGCCAGCCCGGCCATAACCGGCCGGAAAAGGGGCTTTTGGGCATCCGCAAGGCGCTGGGCCTGTACGCCAACCTGCGCCCGGCGGTCATCTTCCCGCCCCTGCGGGCGGCCTCCCCGCTCAAGCCGGAGGCCATCGGCGGCAGCCTGGACATTATGGTGGTGCGTGAGCTCACTGGCGGCATCTATTTCGGCGACCGGGGCGTCGAAGAGGTCAACGGGGTCAAGTCCGCCTATGACACCGAGCGCTACAGCGAGCCGGAAATAGAGCGCATCGCCCGGGTGGCCTTTGAAATGGCCCAAAAGCGGGGCAAGCGCCTTTGCAGCGTGGATAAGGCCAATGTGCTGGAGAGCTCCCGGCTCTGGCGGGCCGTGGTGGACCGCCTGGCCGCCGGGTACCCGGATGTGGCCGTCAGCCACCTGTACGTGGATAACGCCGCTATGCAGTTGGTGCGGGACCCCGGCCAGTTCGACGTGATCGTTACCTCCAATATGTTCGGCGATATCCTCTCCGACGAAGCCTCCATGATCAGCGGCTCCATCGGTATGCTGGCCTCCGCCAGCCTGGGGGAGGGGGGCCTGGGCCTGTACGAGCCTATCCACGGCTCCGCCCCGGACATTGCCGGCCAGGATGTGGCCAACCCCCTGGCCACCATCCTCTCCGTGGCCATGCTGCTGCGGTATTCCCTCAACCAGCCCGCCGCGGCCGGCGCCATTGAAAACGCCGTGTCCCAGGCCCTGGAAACCGCCCGCACCAAGGATATCTACACCCCGGATTGCGGCGCCCGGCTGGTGGGCTGCGCCGAAATGGGCAGCCTGGTAGCCAGCCTCCTGTAAGTTCCCCCATAGGGAAAAGGCCGGGGTCCTCCCGGCCTTTTGTGGGTTATATGGGTCCCGCAGGGCATAGGGGGAGGCCTTAGAGTCTGTTTTAAAACGCCGGAACGCCGTCTATTTTGTCCCAAAACGGTGCTTTCTGTGTCGAAAATCCTCGAAAGGCTGCAAGCCTTTCTGGCTGCAAGCCTTTCTTGCGTTTTTTCCTTGAAAGCCCTCGTTTTTTGGACAAAAATCCGGCACTTCTTCGGTTTTAAAGCAGGCTCTAGGCCTCCCCGTGCTTGCGCAGGGTGCGCATACAGCGGGTGCACACCGTCAGACGTTTTACGCCCGCCGGGGTGTTCACGTGCATATGGTGCAGGTTGGGCTTGACCTTTTTCGGCGTGCGGCCGTTCACATACATCCGGTCGTGGGCAACTTTCTTGCCAAA
Organism: Acutalibacter caecimuris; assembly: GCF_034335085.1. Lineage (NCBI taxonomy): Bacteria > Bacillati > Bacillota > Clostridia > Eubacteriales > Acutalibacteraceae > Acutalibacter > Acutalibacter caecimuris. The sequence goes on from NZ_JAWXXJ010000024.1 coordinate 42,576, forward strand.
AACCGTGGTCTTGCCGCAAAGTTCGCAGTGCATGGGCATCTCCTCTCCGCCTGGCCGTCGGGCATAACCGCAAGGCTCCCTTCCAGTATAGCCCCGGCCCGCCCGGCCCACAACCCCACAGTCGGCCCAGAGGCAAAGTTGCGCCGCCTCCCGGCCCGCCCTTGGTACAGAACCGTGTCCGCGCTTGCAAATCCCCCCGGCGCCCGCTATAATGGAAAGCGGCATAACCGTACCAAACCCAACCCCAACAGCCTGGCCCAACCAGCCAACAGGAAACCACACAAGGAGGGAACCCGTTTGACCCGATCCGTGACCTGCGCATAGCAAAGGCTATGGCGCATACCCAACCATAACCGGCCGGCGCAGTAGCCTTTGCTCATCCTGAAAATGATTTTTTTTAGGAGGGGCACTATGCGCTATGTACGTGCACAAGACGTCCTGCCGCCCGAACTGCTGGGGCAGTTGCAACAATATGTAGACGGGGCCTATCTCTACATCCCCCGCAAGCAGGAAAACCGCCTGGCCTGGGGCGAACGCACCCACAGCAAGCAGGAAACCGCCGCCCGCAACCAGGAGATCTACCGGCGGGCCCAGGCAGGGGAGGCCATCCCCCAGTTGGCCCAAGCCTATTACCTAACCGAAAAGTCCGTGCGCCGCATTATTTCGGCGGAACGCAAGGCCCGGCACACTTGACACAGCCCGTAAAAAAGCCCACAAGCGCCAAAGGGACCACCGGCGCCGCGGGCTTTTCTTTTTTGCCGGGCTTAGGGCTTGTTTGAAAATAGAGGAAATGACGGAATTTTGACCAGAAGCGGTCAGCTTCAAGGAGAAAACCGCAAGGAATACTTGCGTATTACGAGGATTTTCGACGCAGAAGATGGCTGCTTCTGGGTAAAAAGACGGCGTTTTCGATTTTTCAAACAAGCCCTAGGGTCTGTTTTAAAACGCCGTCTATTTTACCCCAAACCGGTGCTTTCTGTGTCAAAAATCCTCGAAAGGCTGCAAGCCTTTCTGGCTGCAAGCCTTTCTGGCTGCAAGCCTTTCTGGCTGCAAGCCTTTCTGGCTGCAAGCCTTTCTGGCGGTTTTTTCCTTGAAAGCCCTCGTTTTTGGACAAAAATCCGGCATTTCTCCGGTTTTGAAACAGACTCTAGCGCCCCGGCGGTCAGTGCCCCCAGCCCAAAGCCAAAGCAAACCCCGCCATCAGTACCGGCTGATGCAATAGGTAAACCGGCAGGCTGTGCCGGCCGATAAACGCCAGGGGGGCAAAGCCCGGTTTCAGCCGGTCCATCAGCCGGGGCCGGTGGCCCATCAGCCGCCACAGGTAGTACCCCGCCAGGTACAGGAACAGCCAGGGCACCAGCGGGAAATAGTCCGAGGAGGCAAAGCCCGGCCCCGGCAGGCCCACCACCGCCAGCCAGTCCTGGTACAGCCAGCCCGGCAGGGGCAGCAGCCGCAGCCCTTCAAAACCCAACCAGCCTTTGGGTACGTCCCTGGTCAAAAAAAACGCCCCCAAAGCCAGCCCCAGCCCCCACCCCGCCGGAAAAGGCGGGCGGCCCAGCCGCCCCCACAGGGCCCAGGCCCCGCACTGGATCAGCCCCGCCAGCCCCAGCAGGTACAGCACCCCAAACAGGATGAATTCCCCCGGCATGGCCACCCAGGTAACGGCCGATACCAGCACCCCGGCCCCCAGCACCGTCAGCCCGTGCCGCACCGGGTGATGGGACAGCCGGAAACAGAACCCGGAAAGCAGGATAAACCCCCAGCAAATGCCCTGCTGCCAGATATACCCCCCCAGCCCCGTATACCAGGGCAGGGGGATGCCCAGTATGTACACCACATCATACAGCGCGTGATAGGCCACCATGTTCACCAGCAAAAAGCCCCGCAGGCTGTCCAGGGCCTGGTAGCGGCCGGCCGCCGGCCGCCTCAATACCCCAGCACCCCGCGCAGGGACTCATCATCCGCCACCCAACTGCTCACCTCTATCACCCGGTAGTGCTCCCGGTCGTCCCGCACCACCACCTGGCTGATGCCCGCGTTGATCACCAGCCGCTTGCACATGGAGCAGCACACCGCGTTTTTGATGTAGCTGCCGTCCGCCACCTCCGTGCCCACCAGGTATAGGGTGGCGCCAATCATATCCCGCCGGGGGGCGCAAATAATGGCGTTGGCCTCCGCGTGCACCGACCGGCACAGCTCAAAGCGCTCCCCCCTGGGTATGGCCAGTTGATCCCGCAGGCAGTACCCCAAATCCGAGCAGTTGGCCCGCCCCCTGGGCGCCCCCGCATACCCGGTAGAAATCACCTCGTCGTCCTTCACGATCACCGCCCCGTAGTGCCGCCGTAAACAGGTGCACCGCTGGGCCACTACCTCCGCCAGGTCCAGGTAGTAGTTTACCTTCCCCCTGCGCTCATAGGCTCCCGCCATGTAAAAACCTCCTCCCAAAAACCTTTCTCCCATTTTACCACACTTGCCCCCTAAAGGCAACTTTACTTTTCCCCTAAAAAATGGTATCATACCCTTGAAGGTCGTGGGGACTCCAAGGTCGTGGGGACTCCAAGGTCGTGGGGACGCAGTCCCCACACCCCTGCCACCTTTTGAAAAAGGTGGACGAAAACTAAAGTGGCCCCGCCACAACCTTTTCCCATCCCCGCCGCCCCACCTCCCCTTAGCCCCTCCCCAATTTATTTTATTTTTATTCCTGATCAAAACACAAATCCAAAAATAAAAAAGAAAAATAAATATAAATAATAATATAAAAAATAATTAAAGAAGATAAGTTAGGGCTTGTTTGAAAAATCGAAAACGCCGTCTTTTTACCCAGAAACAACCATCTTCTGCGTCGAAAATCCTCGTAATACGCAAGTATTACTTGCGGTTTTCTCCTTGAATCTGACCGTTTCTGGTCAAAAATCCGTCATTTCCTCTATTTTCAAACAAGCCCTAGAAAAAGAAAAAATAAAAAAAGCAAGTAAAAAATTAAAGCAAAAAAAGAAAATCCCATTCCCCCAAAGCAAAAGCGAACGGGTAAGCGCGCATAAAAGTTTTGTCCACTTTTTCAAAAGTGGCGGGGGATGAAAGGGGGCAGGGCCCCCTTCCCGCCGGAGGCAAAGCAAAAGTGGCGGGGGGTGAAGGGGGGCGGAGCTCCCTTTCCCGCCGGAGGCAAAGCAAAAGTGGCGGGGGATGAAAGGGGGCGGAGCCCCCTTTCCCGCCGGAGGCAAGGGATATTCAACAAAGAAAGCAGAGGAGAAAGAGCAGATGTATGGAACGTTTTTAGGAGGATGCGGGGCGGTAGCGATGCTGGCCCTGTTTCAGGCCTGTGGGGTAAGCATAGCGTGGGCCCTGTTGGGTGGTGAGAGCCGGGGGGCCCGGCTGCTGCTGGGCAGTGTGCTGGGAAGCATAGGTATGCAGTGGCTGCCGGCGCTGGCGGCATTCCCGCTGGGGTTCACCCTGGGGGCCCACTGGGTGGCCATGGGGCTTATGGCCGGGGCGGCCGGTGGGGTGCTGGCCGTTGCCCGCCGCCGGGGCCGCCTGCTGTGGCCCGGCTGCGGCCAGGCCGGGGCCCTGCTGCGTTCCGGGGCCTTCCTGCGCCATGGCTCCCTGTGGGGGGTGCTGGCCGTGTGGGGTTTCTTCTGTTTCCTAGTGCTCCACTCCTTCCGGTGGGAGGAAGGCCGGGTGTTCAGCAGCCAGGCCACTTTCGGGGATATGCCCATGCACCTGAGTTTCATTACCAGCCTGGCCCGGCAGGGCACGTTCCCGCCCCACTACTCCCTGCTGCCCGGGGCGCGGCTGTCCTACCCCTTCCTGTCCGACAGCATCTCCGCCAGCCTGTACCTAACGGGCTGTAGCCTGCGGCTGGCCTATTGCCTGCCCATGTTTCTGGCAGGGGCCCAGGTGCTGTTCGGGGGCTGGCTGCTGCTGCGGCAGTTGATGGCCCGCCGCCGGGCTGGCCTTGCCTGGGTGCTGTTCTTCTTTAACGGGGGATTGGGCCTGTTCTGGTTCCTGGGCGGCACGCCGGAGAACTTCACCCGCATTTTCACCGCCTTTTACCAAACCCCCACCAACCTAACGGACGAAAACATCCGCTGGGTCAACGTGATCGTAGACATGATGCTCCCCCAGCGGGCTACACTGTTCGGCTGGGCGGTGCTGTTCCCGGCCCTGTACCTGCTGGCGCGGGCTGTGTTCGACGGCCAGGCCGGGCATTTCCCGGTAGTAGGGCTGCTGGCCGGCGCCCTGCCCATGATCCACACCCACTCCTTTCTGGCCCTGGCCCTGGTGTGCGGGGCCTGGCTCACCGCCCAGTTGTGGCAGGGGACCGGCCTGGCCTCCTTTGCCACCCGCCTGGGCAAGTGCCTCCTTCCCGCCGGCTTAGGGGTCATGGCCCTGCTCAAGGCGTACCTCTCCGCCCGGGGCAAAGAGGACGGCCCCGGCCTGCTGGTTTTTGCCGGGGCTGGGCTGGCCCTGTGGCTGGGGCAGGTCCTCATGTTGCTAACCGGCGCCCTTGGCAAAGACCGGCCCGCCGCCTGCCGCCTGCTCAAGGGCTGGGGCCTGCTGCTGGCCGTCACCTGCCTGCTGGCCCTGCCCCAGCTATTCGCCTGGACCTTCCGGCAGGTAAGCGCCGGGGGCATGGTCCGGGGCCATTTCGGCTGGGTCACCGGCCCGGACAACTACCTGTGGTTCTACCTAAAGAACCTGGGCCTCACCGCGCCCCTGGCCCTGTGGGGCCTGCTGGCCGCCAAACAGGAGGCATTTGCCCGTTACTGCCCGGCCCTGGCCATCTGGTTTGTGGCCGAGTTCGTGGAGTTCCAGCCCAATGATTACGACAACAACAAGCTGCTGTACGTAGGGTTCCTCTTCCTCTGCTGTGCCGCCGCCGACGCCCTCTGCCAACTGGTGTCCTTTATCCGCCACCGGAAGGCCCAGGCCTGTGCGGCGGTGTGCAGCGTGGCCCTGCTCTCCGCCCCGGCCCTCCTGACCATGGGCCGGGAAACCGTGGCCAGCTACGAGCTCTTCGGCCAGGGCGCGCTGGAAATGTGCCGCTACATAGAGGAAAACCTTCCCCCCGACGCTGTTATCCTCACCGACCAGCGGCATAATAATGAAGTCGTTTCCCTAACCGGCCGCAACATCGTCTGCGGCTCCCCGGCCTACCTGTACTACCACGGGCTGGTGTACCTGCCCAGCCAGCAGGCGGCCCAGGCCCTATACGAGGACCCCGCCGGCCACCTGTCCCTGCTACAGGGCTACGGCGTCGATTATGTGCTGCTCAGCGACTTCGAACAGGCCAGCTACGCCACCGGCCCCCGGGCATTCGACGCCCTGGGTTTCCCACGGGCCTACGATGACGGCAGCCGGATCCTCTACCAGGTAAAACTCCCCCCAAGAAAGGCGGGCAACCCATGAGCAACCTGTCCAATCCCGGCGCGGTCAAAGCCCTGTTGGCCCGGCACGGGCTGCGCCTCTCCAAAGAGCTGGGCCAGAACTTCCTAACCGACCCCACCGTTTGCCCCCGTATGGCCGGTGCCGCGGGGCTGGAGGGCTGTGCCGGGGCCATCGAGATCGGCCCGGGCGTAGGCGTCCTCACCTGGGAGCTGGCCCAGCGGGCCCAAAAGGTGGTGGCCATTGAGTTGGACCGCCGGCTGTTCCCGGTGCTGGCCGAAACCCTGGCCCCCTGTTCCAACGTAAAGCTTATCCAGGGCGATGTCCTGCAAACCGACCTCCACCGGCTCATCCAAGAGGAGTTCGGCGGCGGGCCGGTGTGCGTGTGTGCCAACCTGCCCTACTACATCACCTCGCCGGTGGTCATGGCCCTGCTGGAAAGCGCCCTGCCCCTCACCTCTGTCACGGTGATGGTGCAAAAAGAGGCGGCCCAGCGGTTCTGCGCGCCCCCCGGCGTCCGGGACTGCGGGGCGGTCAGCGCCAGCGTCCACTACCGCAGCCGGCCGCAAATCCTCTTTGAGGTTGGCCGGGGCAGTTTCCTGCCGCCCCCCCAGGTAGATTCCGCCGTGGTGCGCTTTGCCATACGCCCGTCCCCGCCCGTGGCCGTCGAAAACGAGGCCTGGATGTTCCGGCTGGTGCGGGCGGCCTTTGGCCAGCGGCGCAAAACTGCGGCCAATGCCATCTCCGCGGGGCTTGGCCTGCCCAAGCCCCAGGTGGAGCAGGCGCTCATCCAGGCCGGGGCCCCCGCCGCTGTCCGGGCCGAGCGCCTCACCCTGCCCCAGTTGGCGGCCCTGGCCAATGCCCTGCCCACCCCAACCCCCACCCGGAAAGGAGCAAACCCATGACAGAAACCGAGCGCAAGCTATGCAAATTCCTGTTGTTCGTCGACGCGGCAGCCATCATCGTCAGCATGGTGGCCGGCCCCCTGCGGCACACGGCCCTGGCCATCGGAGCGGCCGCCTCCGCAGCCCTCATCTCCCTGTGCCTGGTGGTCTACGGCCTCTACTTCTGGGAGCGCCGCTAGCCCCCGCTCCCCGCCAAGTGGTACGCAGCCCCCCACCAAGAGGTACGCCCCTTGGGCTCCGCCCAAACCCGCCGCCCCCCTCCCTTTTTCCCCGCCAGGCGGTACGCAAGCCCCCCACCAAGAGGTACGCTCCTTGGGCTCTGCCCAAACCCGCCGCCCTTTAAAAAGGGCGGCCCCAAACTTTAAGCCGCCTCCCGGCTGCCCCACCCCACCCTT